>JASFPU010000106.1:0-8554 GCA_050115855.1 Holophagae bacterium | reverse complement strand
CACCATCGCCCACGCTCACCTCGGCGTCTACTCGTTCTTCTCGATGGTGATGTTCGGCTCGATCTACTACATCGTGCCGAGGCTCACCGGCCGCGAGTGGCCGTCGGCGGCGCTCATCAAGGCGCACTTCTGGCTGGTCGCAGTCGGCATGGTGATCTACTGGGTCGCACTGACCTGGGGCGGGTGGTACCAGGGACTGGAGATGAACAACCCGGACATCGCGTTTATCGACATCGTTCGGTCGACCATTCCCTACCTCTGGTCCCGCACCTTCGCCGGCGTGCTGATGACCGCCGGCCACGTCGTGTTCGCGATCTCGCTCTGGCTGGTCTTCCGGCCCTCGGCCCGTCAGATCCAGGGCCCGACGCTGTTCCGACAACCGGCCGTGGAGACCGGAGGTGAGGGATGAATCGGGTCACCCTGCTCTACGTCGGCGTCCTGTTCACCGTGCTCGTGTCGTTCGCCGGCTTGACGGTGATTCCGCAGCAGCAGCTCGGCGGTCTCGAACCGATCGTCGACGACGACGGGACCGAGTACCCGGTCGAGCCGACCGGTCTCGTCGCTCGCGGCCGCGACGTCTACATCTCACTCGGCTGCATGTACTGCCACAGCCAGCAGGTGCGACCGCCCGGTTTCGGCGCCGACATCGAGCGCGGTTGGGGCAGCCGCCGGACGGTGGCCCGCGACTACATCTACGATCGTCCGCCGCTGCTCGGCACGATGCGCACCGGCCCCGACCTCGCCAACATCGGCGTCCGTCAGCCGAGCGACGACTGGCACCTGCTCCACCTGTACAACCCCCAGATCACGTCGCCGGGCTCGACCATGCCGCTGTTCGGCTTTCTGTTCGACGACATCCCCCTCGAGGTCGAGCGGCCCTACGATGCCCTGCGCTTCCCACCGGAGTGGGACCCAGGCGACGACGTCGCGGTGGTTCCGAGCTACGACGCGAAGGCGCTGGTCGCCTACCTCAAGAGCCTCGACGCCAGCCACCCCGTCCCGGAGGTGCCACAATGACCCCGGCCGACGAACCCTCCACCCGCCACGGTCTCGAGCGTCGCGAGGACGAGACCGGCGCCGTCGTCGACATCCACGAACCGATCTTCCGCGAGAAGGCCGAGCCGCGGGACGGCTACGAACCGGTGCCGCTCTGGCTCATGTTCGCGGCGCTCGCCCTGATGGGCGTCATGGGCTGGTACCTGGGGATGTACTCGGGCGGCTTCCGCGCCGACGTCTATGACGAGAAGGCGCTGCTCAAGGGCGGTCTCAAGCTGGCCGAGGAGCCCGCGTCCGAGCCCGTCGATCCGATGGTGCTCGGCAAGCGCGTCTTCAACAACTGCATGGCGTGCCATCAGGCCGACGGTAGAGGCGTCGCGGGCAACTACCCGCCGCTCGACGGCTCATCGTTCGTCACCGGGCGCCCGGACGTGCTCGCGGCGCTGCTGCTGCACGGCCTTGAAGGTCGGGTCACGGTCGAAGGCGAGACCTACAACGGTGTGATGCCGGCCTGGTCGCACCTCGGCGACGAGCAGATCGCCGCGGTCATGACGTACGTCCGCAACTCCTGGTCCAACCAGGCCCCCGCGGTCGCTCCAGAGGTGGTCACGGCGGTGCGGTCGCACACTGAGGACCGGCGCGAAGCGTACGGGGTCGCCGACCTCGACGCCTTCGCGAGCGAGTTCGAGCTGCCGGACGACGTCACCACCGCCGACGCCGCTGCCACGACTGACGACGCCGAAGGCTGATGGCCGACACCATCGTCTGCGACTGCGGATCGACCGAACCGTTCGATCTCTCCGCCTGGTGGCGGGTCGGCGTCGGCATCCTGATCGCCGCCAACTCGATGACGATCAGCCTGGCGGTCAGCACCTCCGACATCGATCCTGGGGAACAGGCGATCGTGCACGCGGTGCTGGCCGGGCTCGCGGTGCTCAGCCTGGCCCTGCTCGGCTGGCCCCTGCTGCGCAACACCTGGACGGCGATGCGGAGCCGCCGCGTCACCCTCGAGGCGTTGTTCCTGACCGGCGTGATCGGTGCCTTCACCGCGTCCGCGGTGGCCGCCGTGACCGGTCACGGCGACGTCTATTTCGAGATCGTCAGCATCCTGCTGGTGGTCTACGCCTTCGGCCAGCAGGTCACGTCGGGCGCCCAGCAGCGGGCCCTGGCGGCGACCCGAGCTTGGGCGCCCGAGCACACGGTGTGTCGACGTCTCGACGCCAACGGGAAGGTCGCCGAGGTCACGCTCGAGTCGGTCGCCGTCGGCGACCTCATTCGCGTCGAGCCCGGCGAGTCGATACCGGTCGACGGAACCGTCGAGGACGGCACCGCCTGGGTGCGCGAGGCCGAGATGACCGGCGAGGGCTTCGCGGTGGTCAGACGACCGGGGGACACCGTCTGGGCCGGCACCCACAGCCTGGACGCCGGGATCGTCGTCCGGGCGTCGGCCGTCGCCGGTGAACGCCGGATCGACGACATCGTCGACGCCATCGAGCGCGCCCGCGGCGAGCCGACCTCGTGGCAGCACCGCGCCGACCGCCTGGTTGCTGTGTTTCTACCGACCGTGCTCGCCATCGCCGGCGCCACCTTCGCGACCTGGGCCACGGTCGCCGGTTGGACCGTCGGCCTGTTCAACGCCATGGCGGTGCTGCTCGTCGCCTGTCCGTGCGCGCTCGGCCTCGCCACGCCGCTCGCCGCCTGGGCGACACTCGGACGGCTCGCCGGTCGCGGGCTCGTCACCCGCTCCGGCACGGTCATCGAGGCGCTGGCCGCGGTCGACCACGTCGTGTTCGACAAGACCGGCACCCTGACCCGATCGACGCTGTCGCTCGTCGACCTGGTGGCCGAGGGCGGCACCGCGGACCGGCGGCGGGTGCTGCAGTCCGTCCAGGTGCTCGAAGCCGCCAGCGGTCATCCCATCGCCTCCGCCTTCCGCGATCTCACCCCCGACACCGAGGGCGTCGTCACCGACACCCGTATCCTCGCCGGGATCGGTTTCACCGGCCGGGTCCGACTCGCCGGCGAGCGATCGATAGAGTGGACGATCGGCGACCCGCGCGGCCTCGGGGTCGAGACCGATCCGGCGTGGCTCGAGCTCAGCGGACGACTGGCGGTACCACCGGGGGTGCGTCGACTGGCGATCGTGTGCGACGGCCGGCCGGTCGCTGTCGCCGGCATCGACGAGCACCCGCGCGCCGGATGGCGGCCGGCGGTCGCCGAGCTGCGGCGGCTCGGGCTCGCGGTCGAGGTGATGACCGGCGATCGCGCCGAGCGCGCCCGCAACCTCGGTGTCGACCGCGTCCTCACCGAGCTCGATCCGGCGGCCAAGCTGCGCGAGGTCCGCGGCCACGCGGCCCGCGGCGACCGGGTCCTGTTCATCGGCGACGGCGTCAACGACGCGGCCGCCATGGCCGGGTCGGACGTCGGCATCGCGGTCGCCGACGGCGCCGAGCTGGCGCTCGAGGTCGCCGACCTCAGCTGGCACGGCGGCGACCTCCGCGACATTCCATGGGCCGTGGCTCTGGCCCGCCGCACGGTCGCCACGATCCGCTCCAACCTCGCCATCGCGCTCGCCTACAACGCGGTCGGAATCAGTCTGGCCGTCGCCGGCGTGCTCCACCCGGTTGCCGCCACCGTGTTGATGACCTGCTCGAGCCTGATCGTCACCTGGCGCGCCATCGGCGTCCTGGGCGACGACCAGCGGGAACGCGAGTCGGCGGCGCTCGACGGCCCTCGCCAGCTCGCCGGAGAGACGCCGTGAGATCGGCCAGGGAATCCTTCGTCGCCGGCGCGCTCGCCGCAGCCACCCTCGCACAGGGTGCGGCGGTGGTCCTGCTCGGCCGTTTGGGAGGGCGCCTCGGGCTCCAGGTCATGGTCGTCGCCGCCGCGCTCGCCGGTCTGGTGTACCAGGCGTGGCGCCACCGACTGCGGCTCAACCACCGCGTCGACATGCTGCTCGTCATGGGAGCGTTCGGCGGCCTCGGCATGCTTGCCGGATGGTGGATCGACCTCGGATGGACCGCGCCACCACGTGACGCCTCCTTTCACGTCGCCATGGGCCACGGCTGCGGCGGTCACATGGTGGCCGTCGACCACGGGGCCGCGGCGCCCGGTGACGGCTGCTGCCCCGGGACAGCCGACCCCACGCGATCCGGGAGCGAGGGTCACGAGCCGCCGGCGTCGTCGAGCGGTCCGTCCCACGGCGGCGGCATGTTCTGGCCGATGGTCTTCTCCTGGATGACCGGGTTGATGCTGGTCGGAGCGATCCCCCCCGGTGCCGCCTTCACACGGTGCGCCAGGCTCGCCCGCACGAGCCGGCGCCGGTGGATCTCGACACACGTCGTCGGCAATGCACTGATGATCGCCGGGATGATCTGGCTCGGCCACCGGATCGGTCCGGTGCTGGCCACGGCGACCGGTTCGGCGGTCCTCGGCGGCCATCTGGGCATGCTCGCCGGGATGCTGCTCGGTATGGAGGTCGGCATGTTCGGCGGTGAGGCGCTGCTCGGCCTCCGACCGTGGCGGGAGTGGACGTGGCGCGGCGACTCGACACCGCCGGCGGAGGTCACGTAGCGAGCAGACCGGACAGCCCGGCGGATGACCGTGGGACGATCCGGTCCCGACGTGCTTCAAGGGTCGCCTTGAATCTGGAATAACGGCTGCGCCCGAGCGTTGTTCTCTTTCGAATGGCAGGGCGCGCGACCTCTCGCGCGCGACATCCAACAACAACCCTCCGCTCATCCGCCGCCACTACGGCGCGATGCCGGACCAACCGAAAGGGAACTGACATGAAGACCCCAACCGTGCTCGCGACCGCCGCTGCTGCCGCGCTCGTCGCCATCGGGTGCGCGCCTCAACAGACCCCGGTTGCCGAGGCCCCGGCGGCCCCCGAACCGGTGCGCGACGTCCTGACCGCCGAGGACCAGCAGGCGCTGACGCCGCAGCAGGTCCTCGACGATCTCAAAGCGGGCAACGAGCGCTTCGTCGCCGGTCAGCTGACGCCGCGCGACTACATGGCCCAGGCCGAGGCGACGGCCTCCGGCGGCCAGTACCCGAAAGCGGCCATCCTCGGGTGCGTCGACTCGCGGGTCCCGCCCGAGATCATCTTCGACCAAGGAATCGGTGACATCTTCGTCGGCCGGGTCGCCGGCAACGTCGAGGACGTCAACCTGGTCGGCAGCATGGAGTTCGCAACCAAAGTCGCCGGCTCCAAGGTGATTCTGATCCTCGGCCACACGTCGTGCGGCGCCATCAAGGGCGCAGCGGACGGCGTCGAGCTCGGCAATCTCACCGAGCTGCTCAACGACTTCGACGCCCCGATCGCGCGGGCCGCCGCGGAGACCGAGGGCGAGGCGAACTCGTCCAACAGCGCATTCCTCAACGTCGCCATCGAGGAGAACGTCCGCCAGACCATCGCGGACATCCTCGACCAGAGCGCGGTGATCTCCGAGCTCGTCGACAACGGTGACCTGCTCGTCGTCGGCGGCGTCTACGACCTGGCGACCGGCCGGGTGAACTGGCTCGACTCGTAACGCGAGCGCGATCTGATGACGCTCACGCGCACGTTGTTCAACGCGGCGGTCCTGCTCGCGGCTGTCATGGTCGCGGGCGCCGCCGCGGCGTCCGACACCGGATCGTCCATCGATCCGTCCGACCCTGAGGTGTCCAACCTGCGCCAGGCCCTTCAAAACGGCGTGCTCGGCATCGATCTCCGCTACCGGCTCGAGTTCGTCGACAGTGAGAGCTTCGACAAGGACGCGCTCGCGTCGACGCTACGCGGCGCGCTGAGCTACGAGACCGCTCCCCTCCACGGTCTGTTCGCCGGGGTCACCTTCGAGACCGTGACCGCCATCGGCAACGACAAGCTGTACGACAACGCCGGTCGCGGCGATCTCTGGAACGAAGTCACCGACCGGCCGGTCGTGGCGGACCCGGCGCTCGTCGAGGTCGATCAGCTCTTCATCGCCTACCGCGGCGCCTACGGCCTCGACCTGCGGGCCGGCCGATTCGCCTTCACGCTCGACAATCAGCGTTTCATCGGCATCGCGCCCTGGCGCCAGAATCACCGCTCGTACGAGGCCGCGTCGATCGCGATCGGCAGCCAGGACACCCTCGTGGCCCGGTACGCCTACCTCGGGCGCGCGTACTACAACTCGGGCGCAGACCAGGGTCTCGACGGCCACTTGATTCACCTGTCGCGCGCACTCGGGCCCGGCTCGATCGCCGGCTACGGCTACCTGATCGACTGGGATGACGAGGTCAGGGCGCCCCTGTCTTCCGCGACCTACGGCGCGCGTTTCGTCGGATCGACCGAGCTCCGGCGGTTCGACCTCCTCTACTTTGCCGAGTACGCCCGCCAGCTCGACTTCGGCGACAACCCGCGGGACTTCAGCCTCGACTACGCCCACGTCGGCCTCGGCGCTCGAACCGGCGCATGGACACTGCGGGCGGCCTGGGAGCTGAGGGACGGCGACGGCACGAGCGCGGTTCAGACGCCGCTCGGCACCAACCACGGCAAGAACGGGTTCGCCGACCGCATGGTCGTGACCCCGCCCGACGGCAGCCACGATTACTACGTTCGGCTCGCCATGGATCGCGACCGCTGGTCGTGGCTCGTGGATTACCACATCTTTGAAGCGGCCCGCGGCGGTGAGCGGCAGGGCACCGAGCTCGACCTTCAGATCCGGTTCTCACCCACCAAGGACCTCGATCTCTACCTCAAAGGGGCCCACTACATGGCCGACACCTGGCTGACCGACGTCACCAAGGTGATGATGTGGGCGAGCTGGTCGTTCGACACGTCCTTCTGACCTGTTGGGTGGGGGCGGCAGCGCCCCCACCCGTTGATCATTTCGTGCGGCGAATCACCGCGTCGAGCGCGTACCTGCCGCCGCCGGTGAAGATCAAGGTCACGAATGGAATCGCGTAGAGCAGCGCGAACTCCTTCTTGCCCCACGGGTCATCGGCGTGGACGACGAACGCCGCCACCAGCATCGTCACCAGCAGCGGGACCGCGGCGAACCGGGTGCCGAGACCGAGCACGACCAACAGCGCGCACAGCACCTCGGCGAAGATCGCCAGCACCAGACTGACGGTCGAGCCGAGTCCGATGGGATCGGGAAACTGCCCGGCAAGATCGCCGAAACCGACGAGCTTCCCCCAGCCGTGAGCGACGAGCATGAACGCGCCGACACCGACGCGCAGCACGAGCAGACCGATGTCGTTCCAGGTCGTCTTCTTCATGAGCTTCCTCCTCTGTAACGTGTCGGTCATCGCCGCCGACGCGTCTCCTCACCACGGCAGCGGATCGCCGTTGGCGTGCCAGAACGAGCCCGACGTGTCGAGACTCAGCTCGTCGATACGGGCCATGAGTCCGGCCGCCGACTCCGGTGGATCCACCATGCCGGTGTGCCCGGTCATGTCGGTCCGGACGAAGCCGGGGTGGAGGATCGCCACCGCGACACCGTCCGGCTTGAGGTCGTGGGCGAGTGATCGGCCCGCCATGTTGACCGCGGCCTTGGACATCCGGTAGCCGTACCGGCCGCCCGACGTGTTGTCGTCGATGGACCCCATCCGACTCGTGACGATGGCGACCTTGGCGCCGCGGCCGAGGCTCGTTCGGAGCGCCGCGGTGACCCGGAGCGGCCCGATGCCGTTGACCTCGAGTTGGTTCCGGATCCGATCGAAGTCGAGGTCGTCGAGGGACTCGTCGCTCAGGATGCCGGCGTTGTTGATCAGCACGTCGAGCGGACGGTCACCGATCGCGTCGGCCAGCCGACCGACCGCCGAGTCGTCGGTGACGTCGACGCCATCCACGACCTCGACGCCGAGATCGTCCAGCTCGCCGGATGACCGGCGGCAGGCGGCGATTACGGTGTCGCCACGATCACGATACTGCCGTGCGAGCTCGAGGCCGATGCCGCGGTTGGCGCCGGTGATACAGACTGTCGTCATCTCTTCCTCCCGTGTGGGTGACGTTGCGCGGGGACGAAACATTCCGGCTCCCGCCGTTCAATCCTCCCGGATCGCTTCGTCGTCGCGGTATCATCGCGGCATGCCCCACCGCCGTACCAAGATCGTCTGCACCCTCGGGCCCGCCACCGAGTCGTCGGAGGCGATCGCGGAGCTGATCGACGCCGGGATGGACATCGTCCGGCTCAACTTCTCGCACGGCGAGCGCGACCACCACCGCGACACCATCCGGCGGATCCGCGACGTCGCGGAGCGATCAAACAGACCGATCGGGATTCTCCAGGATCTCGGTGGGCCGAAGATCCGGCTCGGTCAGCTGCCCGACGAGGGTGTCGCGCTCGAGACCGGAGGCACGGTCGCGCTCGCGCCGGACGACCGGGCTCCGTCCGACGTCCTCCCGGTCAGCTACCGCTACCTGCTCGACGATGTGGCGGTCGGGGAGGCCATTCTGCTCGCCGACGGCGCGGCCGAGCTCGAGGTCATCGAGGTGGCCGAGGATCGACTGCTGTGCCGGGTGGTCAACGGCGGCCTGGTGACCACACGCAAAGGTGTCAACCTTCCGCAGGCGACGCTGCGAGTGCCGGCC
>JASFPU010000105.1:0-8582 GCA_050115855.1 Holophagae bacterium | reverse complement strand
TCAGACAAACCGTTGTCGAGTACGCGTCGGGCGCACTGCAGGATGACCTCACGCTGGTCACGGTGGCCGTGGCGTGAGGGCGAGAGACATGGGGCCCGGGACGGGAACTGGTCGGTGCCACCGCCACCGTATCGTCTCGTCGGGATCGGGATCGGGATCGGGATCGGGATCGGATTCGGATTCGGACTCTGACTCGGACTCTGACTCGGACTCGGGATTATGCTCGGCTGACGTACTCTCCCGTGCGGGTGTCGACCTTGATTTTCTCGCCGATCTGGATGAACAGCGGGACGCGGACCACGGCCCCGGTGTCGAGGGTGGCCGGCTTGTTGCCGCCGGACGAGGTGTCGCCCTTGAGTCCGGGGTCGGTCTCCACCACCTCGAGCTCGACGAAGGTCGGTGGCTCGATGACGATCGGGTTGCCCTCGAACAGGGTGACCGTGCAGATGTCCTCTTCCTTCATCCACTGCGTCGCGTCACCGACGACCTCGGCAGAGGCGGCGATCTGCTCGAAGGTCTCCTGGTCCATGAAGGTCCACATGTCGCCGTCGGTGTAGAGGAACTGCATCTCGGTTTCGTGTACGTCGGCACCCTCGACCGAGTCCGACGCCTTCATGGTCATCTCGTTGACCCGGCCGCTGGTGTAGCTCTTGTACTTGACCCGGGTGAAAGCCTGGCCTTTGCCCGGTTTGACGACGTCGGTGTCGACGATGAGGCAGGGCTCGCCCTCGACCATGATCTTGAGTCCGACCCTGACCTGGTTCATGTTGTAGGTGTTCATCGAAGTCCCCTCTCTCGGTTGCGCCGATCATACCGGAGCTGCGAGACTGCCGCTCGTGTCGTGTTCATTCGAACCGTGGCCTGCCGATCGGTGGCGCGGCGCTCTGGCCGACTCGGTGACCGACGTCGGCGAGCTGCTCGCGTTGCTCGGGCTCCAGGCCACCGATCTCGCCGGCTCACCAACCGCCTCCGCCGTCCGGCGATTCCCGGTCAGAGTACCACGTGGGTTCGTCGCGAGAATGACCGCGAGCGACCCGTCTGACCCGCTGTTGCGACAGGTCCTGCCGCTCGCCGACGAGGACGACGAGGTGCCCGGCTTCACCGCCGATCCAGTCGGCGAGCTCGGTCTCACGCTCGGCGGCGGTGCGATGACCAAGTACCGCGGCCGCGCGTTGATCGTGGTGACCGGCGCCTGTGCGGTCCACTGCAGGTACTGCTTCCGGCGGCACTTCCCCTACGACGAGCATCGCGCCGGAGATTCGGATTGGTCGGCGGAGCTCGAGGCGATCGCCGCCGATCCGTCGGTCGACGAGGTCATTCTGTCGGGCGGCGACCCACTGTCTTTGCCGGATCGTCGGCTCCGTCCGCTGGTCGATCGCATCGTCGCGATCGGCCACGTCCGTCGCGTGCGGTTGCACACCCGCCTGCCGGTCGTGCTGCCCGAGCGGGTCGACGAGAACCTGGTCGGCTGGATCGCTTCGTGCCCACGGCCGGTGGTCATCGTGATCCACGCCAACCACCCGGCGGAGATCGACCCGGACGTCGAGCGAGCTCTGGGTGCGCTGCGGGTCGCCGGTGCGACGCTGCTCAATCAGGCCGTGCTGCTCCGTGGCGTCAACGACTCGGTGGCGGCGCTCGATGGTCTGAGCCGCCGGCTCGCCGACTGTGGAGTCGTGCCCTACTACCTCCACATGCTCGATCGGGTCGCCGGGGCCGCCCACTTCGAGGTGGCGGACGAGCGCGCGCTCGAGCTCATGGACGAGCTGCGCGCGCGGCTCCCCGGCTACCTGGTGCCGCGCCTGGTTCGAGAGGTCCCCGGCGCCCCCTCCAAGGTCGTCGTCAGCTGACGACCAGCACAGACGTCACATTTCAACGCAGAGGCGCAGAGCCGTCGCACCGGAAAACCGCAGATCACGCAGATCAGCGCAGATCGAGCGATCGCATCCGTCGCATTTTTTCCAGAACCGACATCGATCAGGCGTCGTCGTCGAGGCGGCGGGGGTGGGCGTGGACGGTGGCGTACCGCCGCAGTGTGACCTTGCCCGGTGCCATGCCCCGGCGCTTGCCGACATCGCACGCCTGCGCCATGTGGACCGCCGTCCGGCCGCCCCGCTGCGCTTTCGAGTAGCCGGCGGCGAGCGCGGCGGCGAACCGCTTGGTCTCGCGCGGCAGCACGTCGAGCTTGTCGGGGTTGCGCACCACGACGTGGGAGCCCGACTCGCCCGAGACGTGGAACCAGAAATCGCGCGGCGACGCGAGCTTGAGCGACAGCAGGTCGTTGTCGCGGGCCGAGCGGCCGACGAGCACCGTCATGCCGTCCGGCGAGGTCGCGACCCGTGCCACGGACTGCCCGAGGTAGATTCCGGCGTCGGCGTCGGTCTCGCCCGGTGGTTGTCCTCGGGTTGCCATGGATGCATCATATCGCCGTTCCCGCTCCCGTTCCCGATAGGGATCGGGAGCGGGAACGGATCAGAACGTGCCGACGCCGGTCACCTCCTGGATCCACGCGAACAGACGACGCAGTCGGGAGGTGTCGCGAAACGTGTCGTAGGGCAGCGTGTAGGTTCCACCGTCGTTGGTCCACACTCGATCGAGGTAGGCCCTCAGCTGCAGATCGAGAGCGGAACCTCGCGGCGCCCGGACCCACAGCGAGGCCTCGAGGTTGTAGTCGTCGAGGTTGCGACGGGTGAAGTTGGCCGAACCGAGCACGACGTCCACCGTTCGCTGACGCCGTACGACGATGAGTTTGCTGTGGAACTGCTCGCCGTGGGTCGCGTACCAGCGAACGGCGACGCCGCCGTGGCTCGCGCGCACCAGGTGCTCGGCGGTCTGTCGGTTGGGGATGCCGGGCTTGGTGTGGCCGAACGCATCGCGGTTGGGATCGAGGATCGCCCGGATCCAGACGCCGCGCTCGGCCGCCTCGCACAGCGCCCGGATGATCCCCCGGTGCGACAGATAGAACAGGGCGAGATCGATCTCGTCGCCGGACGAGGCGCCGTCGATGAGCGACATCACCCGGTCGCGGATCGCGCTTTCGGTGAGGTACGAGGCGCTGAGATCACCGTCCGGGTCGGTGCCGCCGAGGTCGGGCAGTTGGTCGAGCGGCGGTGTGCCGCCTGACAGGCGGAGGACCTCCATCTCGGCGCGATAGACCTGGCGGGCGAGCGCGTCGCTCGCGACCTCCAGTGCGACGTTGGAGTGGGCGCTCGAGGCGTCGTGCGGGTTGGCCGAGGTCACCAGGCTGGCCCACCTGTCACCGGCATCGACGAGCGCGACCTTGCGGTGATTGGCCTTGAAGTTGGCCATCCGGAGATAGGTCCTGATCCCGACGTCACGACCACGGGTGTCGAGCGGGTTGGGCAGCCAGCCGCCGTCGGCGGAGTTGCCCCACCAGCTGAACGCCACACGCCACATCGCAGAGTACAGCGGGTTCGAGTCGCGCAGCCGGGTGAGATCGGTCGAAACGACCTGAACACCGGCCTCGCGCAGTGCGGCGAGCTGGGGCGACGGAGCGCCGCCGTACAGATCGTTGATCGGATCGGTGATCAGCACGATCGGCATGTCCGCTGCCCGGCGCCGCGCGTCGAGCAGGCTGCGGGTGAGCTCGCCACTCAGGGGCCGGAGACAGCTGCCATCGGGCCCGAGGTGATCGTTGAGCAGGAACAGATCGAGCACGATCAGGCGTCGGGCGCCGGCGATCAGCGACAGCAGCTCGTCGAAGATCATCTGCTCGTGGACCGGCCGATCGTCGTGGTCGCGGTAGGTCAGATCGGTCAGCACGCGCAGGTCCGTGCCGGCGATGACGACCGGTGCGCCAGCGAACACGAGATCCGACGGCAGCGGTTTCACGACCTGGTAGCTCGCGACTGCGGCCCACAGACCGGCAACGACGAGAGCCGCGAGCAGGGCACGGCGTGGCCAGCTGTGCGCCCAGCTCCGGACCCCGCACCACCAGCTGCCGATCACTCGCGCTCCCGGAACACCGGCACCAGCCGGGCGGGATCGTCGGTCATGACCCCGGTCGCGCCGTCGTCGAGCAGCCGCCGGGCCGCCTCGGGGTCGTTGACGACCCAGTAATCGGCGCGAATGCCGAGCCGGCGGCAGCGCGCGAGGAGATTTCTCCGATCGAGCCGGACGACACCGGATCGGAGGGGAATCTGGGCCGCCTGGCCCCGGATCAACCGTCGGGCCACGGGGAGAGGCGCCAGCCGGAGCGCGATCACCTCGCCGCGGGTCAGCGCCGTCCGACCGGACCAGCCGAGCCGGCGGAACCGCCAGACCAGGCGGTCGTGGAAGCTCGCCAAGGTGACCCGGTGCTCGCCGCCATGGTGAGAGAGGAGCTCGATCAGCGGCGGCACGGCCGCGGGATCATCGGGTTTGAGGTCGATGCTCAGCGGCGTGTCGGGAAACGCCTTCAGCATCTCGTTCAGGGTCGGCACCGGTTCGCCACGGACACTCCAGCGTCGGACGGTGTCGAGATCGGTCTCCGAGATCCGCTCGGCCCGTCCCGCGAGGCGGCTGCCGTCCGGATCGTGGGCGACAACGAAGTGGCCGTCGGCGGTCCTGTGGATGTCGAGCTCGAGCGCGTTGGCGCCGTCGGCGAGCGCCGCCCGGAATGACGACAGCGTGTTCTCGGGTGCCTTCGACGAGGCGCCGCGGTGGGCGTACAGACGGAGTCGGAACCGCGGGTTGTTCACCGGACCACCATGGTACCGCGAGTGGTGGGGTCGAGCGTCAGGGAAGCGCCGAGAGCCGTTCGCGGACCATCGCGACGTCCGGGTTGTTGTCGGGGACGAGCTCGAGAAAGCTCTCGAAGGCGGCGCGGGTGCCCTCGACGTCGCCCAGCGCGTCGCTGCAGATCCCGAGATTCAAGTAGGCGGCGGCGGGATCATCGGAGATCTCGACGAGCGCTTCGTACAGGGCGCGCGCCATGGGGTACACGCCGTTGGCGTAGAAGGTCTGGGCGTGCTCCTCGATCGAGGCGACGGACTCCGGTTCGAGCCGCGCAAGCCGTTTCGCCGCGTCGCCGACCCGGAAGTGGTTGCGCGTCACGACCATGCCCAGGTAGAGAATGCGAGCGCCCTCGGTGTCGTTGGGGTCGATTCTGAGCAGATCCTCGGCGTAGCGCGCCGCTTCGGCCCAGTTTTTCTGCTTGAGCGCGATCCGAGCGAGCAGCCGGTGGGGCTCGGCGAACGTCGGGTCGATCGCCGCCGCCTCGCGCAGCTTCTGGATCGCGGCCTCCTTGTTCGACTCCGTCTTGTCCTTGGTCCCCTTCTCGTACTGCTTGACGGCGTCGTTGTAGATGCTGATCGCCCGCTTCCTCTGTTCCGTCGTCGGGTCCGACGAGTACGAGGGCGCGGCAGGCGGTGCGTTCTGCGGCGGCGCGGCCTCCGGGTCGACCGTCACCGACCTGTGCATGGTGAGTTCGAGCGTGGCGACGACCAGGTGCTGCGGCGTGATCTCGAGCACGACATCGTTGAATCCGTCGAGGTGAAGCGCCACCTGGCGGCCCGGTCGTACCTGGTCCGCGCTCAGCCGGAAGCTGCCGTCACGGTCGGTGACCTGCCGCTCGATGGGTTCACCGTCGCCGGTCGATCGCAGCACGACCTCGACGCCCGCGAGCGGGTTCCCGGCGCCGTCGGTGACGACGCCGCGGACCGTCTCCTGCTGCGCATCAACGGCCGGGCTCGACGCCGCGATCGCCACCGCGGCCAGAATACAACCGAGGAACCGTGTCCACCGCCACGGGTGACGGATACCGTTGTTCATCGCCGAAAACCGTAGCAGGATGTCCGGTTGGGGACAAGCTGGTGCCGGCTGCCGAGCGACATGGCCCCCCGGCCATTCACGTCGGGGTATTCTGGTTTCTCTCACGAAGGTCCGGAGGTCAGAGATGTTCGATGCCATCGAGCCCGAAGAGGCGATCACCGCCGAGGACTACGAAGCTGCTGTACCACGGCTTCGTGGCGAGCTCGTCTCGCTCCAGCACCGCATGCGGTTGCAGGGTGCGCAACCGGTGATGATCGTCGTCAGCGGCCTCAACTGCGCCGGAAGATCCGAGATCGCCAACCTGCTCAACGAGTGGATGGACCCGCGCTTCGTTGCCACCGAGGCGTACTGGGCGCCATCCGACGATGAGCGGGCCCGGCCGCCTTTCTGGCGGTACTGGAGGGATCTGCCGCCGAACGGACGGATCGGCCTGTTCCTGCACGCCTGGTACACCCGTGCGGCGGTCGAGCGGTTCAGTAAGAAGCTCGGCAAGAAGGCGTTCCGTCGCCATCTCGAACGCGTCGTGACCTTCGAATCGCTGCTCGCCGCCGATGGTGTCGAGCTCGTCAAGCTGTGGATGCACCTCGACCGCAAGCACCAGCGGCGCCGACTCGACGAGCTCGAGAAGGACCCGCTGCAGCGCTGGCGGGTCGGCGAGCTCGAGCGCGAGCTGTCCCGGCGGTACGGCCGGTATCAGTCGATCGCCGCCGAGGCCGTCGAACGCACCTCGACCGCCGCCGCGCCCTGGATCGTCGTCGACGGCAGCGATCGCCGATCCCGCGATCTGTTCGTCGGTCGTACCGTGAGAGACGCTCTCCGGCGCCAGGTCGAGCCGGACCGAGCGGCGCACCGGAGTGCGACCGGTCGACCGGACACCGACGACGCGATCGAGATCGGCAACCACGAGTCCGAAGCGTCGGCGCTCGCGGCGCTCGACATGACGAGGAAGGTGTCGAAGAAGCACTACACGAACGAGCTCGCGAAGCTCCAGCGTCGCATCAACCGCCTCGCCCGCCGGGCGCGCGAGGATCGGCTGCCCGTCGTCGCGATCTTCGAGGGCTGGGACGCCGCCGGCAAGGGTGGTGCGGTTCGACGTCTGACGGCGGCGATGGACGTACGGGACTACCGCGTGATTCCGATCGCGGCGCCGTCAGATGAGGAGCGGGCGCACCACTACCTGTGGCGGTTCTGGCGCCACCTCGGTCGCGCCGGGCGGATGACAATTTTCGATCGGTCGTGGTACGGCCGCGTGCTTGTGGAACGGGTCGAGGGTTTCGCAGCGGAACCCGAGTGGCGGCGCGCCTACGACGAGATCGTCGATTTCGAAGAGCAGCTCGTCGATTTCGGGGCGGTGATGCTCAAGTTCTGGATTCACGTCACGCCGGACGAGCAGCTCCGGCGCTTCGAGAAGCGCGAGGCGACACCATACAAACGCTGGAAGCTGACCGACGAGGATTGGCGCAACCGAAAGAAGTGGGACCAGTACGAGACGGCGGTCGATGACATGGTGGCGCGCACGTCGACCGGATTCGCGCCGTGGACATTGGTCGAGGGCAACAGCAAGAAGTTCGCGCGGCTCAAGGTGCTGCGCACGGTGGCCGATGCGCTGGAAGGAGCCTTCGGCCGCGACGGCTGAGCATCCCGTCAAGAGACGACGAGGAGGGAGCGCTCGTCAGCTGTGTGAGGCGCGCTCACGGATCACCGAGCGCCGTAGCTTGACCTTCGTCGAGCCCGTGATGAGGCGGGCGCCGCGGTCGAAGAAGAGGTAGTTCCACACCCATCCGATCATGACCGCGAGCCGGTTTCGGAAGCTGATCAGGAACATCACGTGGACCACGACCCAGAGGAACCAGGCCGGGAAGCCGCCGAACTTGACCCTGCCGAGATCGGCCACCGCCTTGTTGCGGCCGATGGTGGCCAGGGTGCCCTTGTCCCGATAGCGGAAGGTGGATCGCGGGGGAGCCGGACGTCCGGCCGTGACGGCCCTCGCCTCTGCCGTAATGAGCCGGGCGACGTGACGTCCGCCCTGAATCGCGGCCTGCGCCACGCCGGGAACCATCGTGCCGGTGGCGGGATCCACCACGTGTGCGAGATCGCCGATGACGAAGACGTTGGCGTGGCCGGGCAGGCTGAGATCGTCGGCGACCTTGACCCGTCCGGCCGTGTCCGTCTCCGCGGCGAGGCCGGACCCGAGGGGCGACGCCTGGACACCGGCGGCCCAGAACACGTTGTCGGCGGCGATCCGGTCGTCGCCGAAGCTGACCCCGCCGGTGTCGATTTCAGTGACCCGGGTGTCGAGACGAACCTCGACACCGAGCGACTCGAGAGCCTCGAGCGCGTCGGCGGAGCAGGTCGGGTCCATACCGGGGAGGACCCGGTCGAGCGCCTCGACGAGGATGATCCGGGCGGTGGTGGTGTCGACGAGGTGGAAGTCGCGGGGGATCGTCTCGTGCGCGATCTCGGCCAGTGCGCCGGCGAGCTCCACCCCGGTCGGCCCGGCGCCGACGACGACAAAGGTGAGGGCGGCCTGCCTGGCGTCGGGGTCGCTTTCGAGCTCGGCAGATTCGAACGCGAGCAGGAAGCGGCGTCGGATCTCGGTCGCGTCGTCGATGGTCTTGAGCCCCGGAGCGTCGGCCTCCCAGTGGCCGTTGTCGAAGTACGAGTGGGTCGCTCCGGCGGCGAGGATGAGGTAGTCGTAGTCGAGATCGCCGACGTCGGTGAGCAACCGATCGGCGTTGGCGTCGACCCCGGTCGCTTCGGCCATGACCACCGTGGCGTTGGCTTGATTCTTGAGCACCTTCCGGATTGGCGTC
>JASFPU010000104.1:0-8588 GCA_050115855.1 Holophagae bacterium | reverse complement strand
AGAAGATGGCTGATCGGCGACCGGCTGCTCGAGCTCCGGGCCCGCCAGCGAGCCGCGGCGGCGTTTCTCGAGGAGGAGGTCTTCGCGACTCGTGACCGGACCGGAATCCTCATTTTCGTCGCGCTCTTCGAGCAACAGGTGGTGGTGCTCGGCGATGCCGGGATCAACCGGGTGGTGCCGGAAGGCGCCTGGCAGCAGATCGTCGACGACGTGGTTCGTGGAGTCCGCCAGGGCCGGCCGACCGAGGCGTTGATTCAGGCGATCGGCGACTCCGGGCGGCTCCTCGAGGCGCACCGACTGGAGATCCGGCCGGACGACATCGACGAGCTCGACAACGAGCTGAGAGTTCGCGACCGATGAGGCGGCGGGTGTTTCTCGCGTACGTGATGGTCGTCCTCGCGACGCTTCCGGCGGCGGCTCTGGATGTGCCGCGGCTCGAAGCCCGCGTGACCGACCTCGCGGGTCTGTACACGTCGACCGAGGCGGCGGGAATCGAGCGCGCACTCGAAGTTTTGGAGAACGAGACCGGCGCCCAGGTCGCGGTGCTCACGATCCCCGGTCTCGACGGCGTGCCGATCGAGGACGTCTCGATTCGAGTTGTCGACACCTGGCAACTCGGCGAGGCCGAGCGCGACAACGGTGTGCTGATCCTCATCGCGCGCGACGACCGTCGGATACGGATCGAGGTCGGCTACGGACTCGAGGGGCTGGTGCCCGACGCCCTCGCCGGACGGATCATCGACCAGGCGATGACGCCCGCCTTCCGCCAGGGCGACTTCGCTGGAGGGACCCTGAATGCGATCGACGTCATCGGCGCGGCGATCCGGGGTGACCCCGATCTCGGTGCTCGACTTCCGGCAGGTCGACCTTCGTCCGACACGGTCGTGCCCGGCCTCGCCGCGGCGGTGATCTTTCTCGCGGTGATCGGGACGTTCGCAATGTCCGCGTTGTTCTCCAAGGGTGGCGCAGGCTGGTTCCTCTACCTCTTCCTGACGCCGTTTTTCTTCGCTTTTCCAGGCGCCATGCTCGGACCCAGGTGGGGTGCGGCGCTGGCCGCCGCTTGGCTCGTCGGCTATCCCATCCTGCGCGTGCTGATCTGGCACACCGATGCCGGCAAACGCCTCCGAACCTCCTCGTCCAGGGGTGGCGGGATGTGGTTCCCGGTCGGTGGCTCGTGGAGCGGCGGCGGGTTCGGCGGCGGCGGCTTCGGCGGCGGATTCTCCGGCGGCGGTGGCGGCTTCGGCGGCGGCGGCGCCTCGGGTGGGTGGTAGCGCCGACCCGGACGCTACCCCGCCAATCGCTGCCGCGTCAGCGCTTCGAGCCCCCCCGCGAGCACGAGCTCCTGGGCCGCCGGCCCGACCGGCGACACGGGGTACTCGGCGCCGTTCCAGGTTGCCTTCGCCCGCTGGAAGTCGATGACCAGGTCGCCGGCCGGGATGGTTCTCACACCGGCTTCGGCATCGGGTGCGTGGGCGTCACGAATGGCGGCGGAGAGCCGTGGTGACTCGAGGCAGACGAACGCGTTGTTGAAGGCGTTGCGCAGGTAGGTCTGTGAGAAGCTGGCCGCGACCACCGCTCCGATACCGCGGTACTTGAGCGACGTCGCCGCCTGCTCGCGCGACGATCCGGTGCCGAAGTTCCGACCGCCGATGATGATGTCGCCGTCGACCGCGATGCTCTGGAAGGCCGGATCGTAGTTGGCCATGGCGTACCCGGCCATCTGATCCGGTGTCAGGTCGTCCCGGTAGGTGACATCCTTGCCGTAGATGCCGTCGGTGTTGAGGTTGTCCACCGGCAGCAGCAGAGCGCGGCCTTCGATCCGTTCGGGAAAGCCGTTCATGATCGCGACGTCGCGTTCGGCCGGTGACCACCCGAGGTCGGTGAAGTCGGCATCCGGTGTCGACCCGCCGAGATCGTCCGGACCGGTGATGAAACCCGCCACCGCCGACGCCGCGACCACCGCGGGGCTGGCGAGGTAGGCTTCGGCGTCGCGCGAGCCCATGCGGCCCTTGAAGTTGCGGTTGGTCGCCGAGATCCCGACCTGACCCGGTTCGAGCAGTCCCGTGCCGAGCCCGATGCAGGCCCCGCATCCGGGCGGCAACGTCACCGCACCGGCTGCAGCCAGATCCTGCCAGATCCCCTTCGCCTCCGCGTCGCGCTGAACCGACTCCGAGGCGGCCGCGACGTAGAGCTGGACGCCGTCCGCGACCCGGCAGCCGCGCAGGACGTCGGCCGCCTGGGCGAGATCGTCGAGCCTCGAGTTGACGCACGACAGGAGGTAGGCCTTGTCGATCGCCACGCGCTCGCGGGCGATGTCGGACACCGAGCGCATGACCGCGACGGTGTCCGGACCCGACACGTGTGGTGAGACGGCGCGGAGATCCAGGACGATCTCGGCGGCGTAGTCGGCGTCGCGGTCCGGGCTGGGCGGGTCCGCGTCCCAGGCGCTGATCATCTCGGAGGTCAGCCGGTCCACGACGCCCATCGCGTCGAGCACCGCGGCCCGACCGCGGAGGTAGTGCGAGGTAGCGGCGTCGTAGGGAAACCAGCCGACCAGCGCGCCCCACTCGGTGGTCATGTTGGCGATCGTCATGCGGTCGTTGATCGACAGCGACGCGACACCGGGGCCGTGGAACTCGACCGCGGCGTTGAGCACCTCGCCCGAGTTGTACAGACCGCACAGCGTGATGATGACGTCTTTGCCGACCACCCCCGGTCGAAGCTCGCCCTCGAGCACCACCCGGACGGTCCGGGGCACCTGCCACCAGGTCACGCCGGTCGCCCAGATCGCCGCTGCGTCGGTGCGCACCACCGGTGTGCCGACGGCGCCGACCGCGCCGTACATGTTCGAGTGCGAGTCCGATGCGACGACCAGCGAACCGGGGTGGACAAAACCGTTCTCGATCATCAGCTGGTGCCCGATCCCGGCGCCGGCAGGGTGAAACACGATGCCCTGCTCGTGTGCAAACGCCTCGATCGCGGCGTACTTGGCCAGATTGGCGTCGGACCGGTCCTGGACGTTGTGGTCGAGCGCGAACACAGGCTGGGCCGGGTCGGCGACGCCGGCAGCCCCGATCGAGCGGAACTTGGGCAGGATCGCCCCCGTGTTGTCGTGGGTCATGACGTGCTTCGGCCGCACCGTGACCATGTCGCCGGCGCGGACCTCGTGCCCGTCGTCGAGCCCGACCGCGTGCGCCTGGACTACCTTCTCCGTGATCGTCTGTGGCATGTCGTCTCCGATCTCGATCCCGATCCCGACTCAGATCCCGATTCCGATTCCGCTTCAGATCCCGATTCCGAATCCGAATCCGATCCCGATTCCGTGCCCGTGCCCGAGAGGCGACGGTGTGATGAACTGTCGACTGTCAATAGGTGACTGTCAACTGCGCCATCAACTCCCGCACATCGTCGAACTCCTCGGTCCGGTCGATCGCCGCCCGCATCCGCTCGACGTCCTGCGACGACGCGACCCCGTCGGCGAGTGCGGCGAACTTGCCGGCGATCTCGTCGTCGGTCAACGGGTTGCGCGGATCGCCCTTGGGGTAGTCGAGCTGCTCGGAGAGCTCGCGGCCGTCGACGGTCCGGATGACCACCCGAACCCGCTGCAGCTCGGGGAAGACCGCCTCGATCTCGGGGTCCGCGATGACCCGCACCTTGTTCAGCTGGGCTCGGATCCTCGGGTCCATGATCTTGTCGGGGGTGAACTGGAGCGGCGTCACCTGACGGTCGGCCACCGCGGCGGCGATCACATAGGGCAGCGAGTGATCGGCGGTCTCCTTAGTGTTCGGCTCGTACTTCGACGGGTCGGCCAGGATGTCGGCGGCGCGCTCCAAGGAGTAGATGGTGACCGACTCGATCGCGTCCGTCGCGAGGTCGTGCCGGGTGACCAGGTCGAGGGTCGCCGAGATCGGCGCGTGGGTCAGCGCCTCGGTCGGGAAGAACTTCATGCCGCACTGAAGAATTCGCCACGACTCGGCGAGTCCGTCGGTGAGGATGTCGAACCTCCACTCGGTGTCGAAGACCTCGCTGAACCCTTCCTTGCCGTCGAGAACGTGCTCGGGGCCTGTATAGCCCTTCTCGGCGAGCAGCGCGGCGAGCACGCCCGACTGGGTCGCCATCGGATCGACGGTGTTCTTCATCATCGTCAGCCTGCCGGCGGTCACCGACCCGGTGGTGCAGTGGCGTGACGCGGAGATGCCGATCGCGTGCTGGATCCGTTCGGCGTCGAGACCGAGCATCCGGCCCGCGGCGATCGGCGCTGCGGCCGCGGTTAGGGTGGCGTGGTGCCAGCCGATCTCCCGCACGCCCGGGAAGCTCGCCTCGCACAGCCGCTGCTCGAACTCGTAGGCGAGGGCGATGCCGACGAGCAGATCCCGGCCGGACCGGCCGGCGCGCTCGGCGCACGCGATGGCGGCCGGGATGAGGTCCGACGGGTGCGACGGGTCCTGTTTCCAGTAGATGTCGTTGTAGTCCATCACCCGGATCATGAGTGCGTTGAGCAGCGAGGCGGACACCGGGTCCCAACGTTCTCCGGTCACCAGCACCGTCGCGGCGCCGCCGCCGGCGCACTCGCCGAGGACCTCCCGGGCGATCTGGACATCGTGCTGCTGGGCGCCGCCGAGAGCGCAACCCACCGCATCCATGAAGAAGCGCTTGCACGCGACCACCACGTCGTCGGGCAGGTCGTCGAACCGCACCGACGCGGCCCACTCGGCCATGATTCGGGTGACGTTGGGCATGGCTGATCCTCCACGTGTGACGTGCCGTTGGAGTGTAGCCTGAACCCCGGGTGCGCGCGCGATTTCGGTTCCGGGGGCCGGAACTGGACCCGATTCCGAATCCGGAGCCGGGACCGAAACCGGAACCGAGTCCGGAGGCGGAGCCGAGTCGCCGAACGCGCCGCGCCCGGTCCGGCATCGGAAGCGTTCCCACCGACCGTCCAGCAGCCAGCGACCATCCAACATCCAACATCAAGATCCGAAGTCGGCGTCGAGCATCCAGCATCCAGCACCACGAAAAACGCCCCGCTCCGGAGAGCGGGGCGCAAAGGTGCAAAGGCGAGCCGCTAGTCGAACAGCGGGAACGGCCGAGGTGTGAACGGGTCGAAGGCCGGCGTCATGCTGAAGAAGTTCGGATTGAACGACGCCTGGCCGTACTGGTTCGGAACGACCTCGCCGGACTCGCCGAGCGGGAACATGCTCTCGATGCGAGCCGGACCGTTCATGTCGAACTCGACGCAGTGGGCGTAGGTCGAGCGGCTCGAGAACGGGGTCCGCCAGAGCTCGCGGAACAAGTCGTGGGTGTAGACGATCTCGCCGCGCGGCGCGCCGTACGGGCCGAGCCCCATGTCGGCGATGACGTTGTCGAGGCCGAGCACGATGAGCTCCGGAAGGGTCTGTGGCTTGCCCGAGCCGGTCACGTCGAGGTACCACGGGTAGAGCGCCGGCAGCGGCGCACTGGGGCCGTCGAGCATGCGCAGGAGCACGTTGAAGAGAATGTAGGTGGGTTGATCTGAAACGTCCATTCCAGCCATCGCGAACTCGTCCTCGAACACCAGCCGGACCACCTCCTTGATCCAGGCGTCCTGCAGCACCCAGGCGTCGGCTCGGTCGGTGCCGAACGGCCACTCCGCTGGCCCCCCGGCGACGAAATGACCGTCCCAGGCGTCGAGCATGTCCAGAGCTGCCTGTCGGTCGGGCGTGGGATCCGAGGCGACTGCGGCCGAGAACGCGTCGGCCACGAAGGACCAGGTGTTGCCGCCCGAGCCGAAGCTGTCGGTCGTGGCGATGTTGAGCGCGAGGTCCCTCACATCCTCGAAGGTCAGATTGTCGTTGGCCGCGAGGTACTCGTCGATGACGTGGGCACGGTGGGCCTTTCCGAGGTAGTAGCTGGAGTTGTTGGGAGCGTTGTTGTAGTCCAGCTGAGCCTTGTTGTTCCAACCGCAGTAGTAGCCCTGTGCGGTGTTGGAGTCGTGGGCCCTGGGCCGACGTTCGCCGGTCCACTCCTGGGTGCCGTCGCCGATCGACGGCAGCCGCGGATCGACGCTGGCAGCCCGGATCGGGTCGAAGCCCGACATCCAGTAGGCGATGTTGCCGTCGCGGTCGGCGTAGGTGAAGTGCTGACTGAGCGCGGCCTCCTCGATCCCGCTGTCGAAGTCGGCGATGCTCTCGGCTCCAGCCAACTTCAGGAATGCTTCGAGCGACTTGGCCTCGCGGCCCCAGTGAGCGTAGGCCCATGACACGATGATGTCCGGATCGGGATTGGTCGTCGGGTCCCACGGCAGCGGCTCGATGATCGGGCCGTGGGCGCTGCGCCAGATCGGGATCGTGACGTCCTCGCCACCGAACACCTCAATGGTCTCCATGCGGTGGAGCGCGACCGTTTGTGGCGCCTCCAGGTAGTAATCCATCGTGTGGGCGTGACCGACCTGCATCGACCACGCGTGGTGCGGCGTGCGGCCGATGATGATGAAAGGAATCCCCGGCACCGTCATGCCCGAGATCTCGAGCCCGCCGCCGCGGATCGAGCCCTCGGTGACGATGGCCGGAGCGGTGAAGCCCATCTGGGGACCGGAGTAGACGATCGGGTTCCCTGAAGCCGTCTTGTCACCCGAGACCACCCAGGCGTAGCTGCCCATCTTGACGTCGGCGTTGAGCTCCTCCATGGCCTCGTGATAGCCGGTGGCCCGCGCCTGGATCCGATCGGCGGCGCCTTTCAGGCTCGGCATGTCCGCGAACCGCTCGGCGAGCTGCGGGTCAATCGTCTGGGCGGGTGCGTCCTTCGCTCCCGCGGGGATGTAGGTGAGCGCCGACGGGTCGTTGATCCAACGCAGGTCGGCGAACATAGCGCGGGCGACGTTCGGATCCGGATCGCCGTAGACTGCCAGCAGGGTCTGGACCAGCACCGCGTTGTCGAGCTGGCCGGTGGCACCCGGCCGACCTTCGGGATCGAAGTTGCGTTGGAGGAGGGCCAGCCAGGCCAGTGTGTCGTTGTACGTGAAGGGCTCTGGCAACACCGGGAGTCCAGGCCCGGCGAGCACCGACTGGAGCCCGAGGAGCCAGTACTCGTAGGGCATATTCAGCCAGTCGTAGCCGATCAGAAACTCGGCGATCCTCCGGTTGACGCCGTCGGTGTAGCCCTGGACCAGGGTCTGCGCCTCGGGCGACAGCTCGTTGAAGAGCTGGGTCAGCTCATCGTCGGAGTAACCGATGGTGCGAAGAAAGACGTCATTCGGAATCTGGCTCGCTCCGAGCAGGGCCGACAGCGTTCCGCGGCCCTGGCGGCGGAAGAGATCCATCTGCCACAGCCGGTCCTGGGCGACGGCGTAGCCCATGGCCTCCATGACGTCATACAGGGTTCCGCCCTCGATGAACCAGATGCCCTGCGCGTCCCGGGTGGTGGTCACCGGGTCGTCGGCCACGCTCGGCGGGGCGTCCGCCGAGGCCGCGGGGGTAGTGGTGGGTTGAAGGGTCGCGGCCGGGACGGCCACCGCCACGGCGAGGGTCAACACGGAGATCAGCCAAACCGACGGCTTCATGCTCGGACTCTCCTTCCTTCCACGTCGACGCCGTCGCGCACCGACCGTCGGTCCCTCGCGAGAGCGTCGCCAAAAAGAGATGGTACCGTCGATCAATATACCGTCGCAGGATCGATGTGTAAACGGGGGTGACGCGGGCGTCGGATCGCTGTCGGGATCGGCATCGGATTCGGGTTTCGTGTCGGGATCGGGAACGGGATCGGGAGCGGGATCGATTCCATCGCGCATCCAACATCCAACATCCAACATCCAGCATCCAGCATCCAACATCCAACATCCAGCATCCAGCATCCCGCATCCACCATCCCGCTATCATGTCCCCGGAGGCTCTGATGACCGACCGACGACGAACCGCGGCCTGCCTCGCGGTGGGCAGTGAGCTGCTCGGCACCACCAAGCTCGACCGCAACTCTCTGACGATCACGGCGGCGCTGGCCGAGCTCGGCATTCCGGTGACCGAGAAACGGGTGGTCGGCGACACCACGGAGGCGATTGCGGCGGCGATCCGCGAGCTGCTTGACCGGCACCACCTGGTGGTGCTGACCGGCGGCCTCGGTCCGACGGCCGACGACGTCACGCGGGACGGGGTGGCGGCAGCGCTCGACCGCCCCATCGGGCACGCCGATGAGGTCGAAGGGTGGATCCGGCAACGCTACGCCGATCTCGGGCGCGAGGTCCCGAAGTACGCGCCGGCGATGGCCCGGGTGGTCGACGGGTGCACGCCGTTGCGCAACAACCGCGGCACCGCACCCGGCATGATCTGCTCGGTCGGGGACCGTGTGCTGGCGGTGTTCCCGGGCGTACCGTGGGAGATGGAGGAGATGCTCGAGCGCGACCTGCTCCCCGAGCTGGCCGACTGGCAGCCGGGTCAGCACCGTCGTTCCCGCACCATGCTGCTCGGCGGCGTCTTCGAGTCCGACGTCGAGGAGCGGGTGCGGGAGCTGTACGAGCGGTTCGGCCGCGACGACGTCTCGATCCTCGCCTCGTTCGGCGTCGTCCGGCTCGTGCTCTCCGCCGCCGGCCGCGCGGACGCCGTCGAGCGCCGGCTGGA
>JASFPU010000103.1:0-8660 GCA_050115855.1 Holophagae bacterium | reverse complement strand
TCCGAGCTGACCTTGCCGGGCAGCGCATCTCGCCGCTCCACGCAGGTTTCACCGACCGGTTCGAGGGTTATTTCAACCGAGCTCTCGAGGAGCTGGGTGTGAGAGTCGTGTGACATCAACGACTCTCCGAAAACACAACGAGCTCGGGCGCGCCCGAGCTCGTTGTGTTTTCGGAGTCTGAGCCGCGATCAGGCTACGCCATCTCGAGCAGGTAGGCGAAGCCCATCCCACCGCCGATGCACATCGTGACGATGCCGCGCTTGGCCTGTCGGCGTTTCAGCTCACCGAGGATCTTGACGGTCAGCACGGCTCCGGTGGCGCCGAGCGGGTGACCGGTGGCGATCGCGCCGCCGTTGACGTTGGTGGTCTCCGGATCGAGCCCGAGCTCGTTGACGCAGTAGACCGATTGGCTGGCGAAGGCCTCGTTGATCTCGACCAGGTCGATGTCGTCGAGGGTGTACCCGGTTTTGGCGAGGAGCTTGGGAACCGCCTTCACCGGGCCGATGCCCATGACGTCGGGCTCGACGCCGGCGACCGCCCACTGACGGACGTACGCGATCGGCTCGAGCCCGAGCTGGTCGGCCGTGTCGTCGCCCATGATCACCACGGCGGCGGCGCCGTCGTTGATCTGTGACGCATTGCCGGCGGTGACGGTGCCGTGCGGGTCGAACACCGGCTTGAGCCTGGCCAGACCCTCGATGGTCGTGTCCGCGCGTGGCCCTTCGTCGGTCGAGAACACGAACTCGTTCCACCGACCGTTGGACCGCGTCCGAACCTCCAGCGGGACGATCTCGTCGTCGAAGATGCCGGCCTCGATGGCCGCGACGGCCTTCATGTGCGAGTGGTAGGCGAACTCGTCCTGCACCTCGCGGCTGATGCCGAACTTCCGCGCCACGACCTCGGCGGTGGTGCCCATCGCAGCGTACGCGTTGGGAAACACCTCCATGAGCTCCGGATAGGCGATCGGCTTGTTGCCGCCCATCTCGACCATCGACATCGACTCGAGACCACCGGCGATGATGATGTCGGCGTTGCCGGTGCGGATGGTGTCCGCGGCCAGGGCGATGGTCTGCGATCCGGAGCAGCAGAAGCGGTTGACGGTCATGGCGGGGACCTCGACCGGGAACCCGGCGGCGAACGCGACCAATCGGGCCACGTTCATGCCCTGCTCGCCTTCCGGCATGGCGCAGCCGAGGATGATGTCGTCGACCATGGCCTTGTCGAGACCGGGCGTTCGGGCAACCAACGCGTCGAGCATCTTGGAGGTGAAGTGCTCGGGACGTGTGTCCTTCAGACTGCCTTTCTTGGCGCGGCCGATGGGTGTTCTGGCGACGGAAACGATGACGGCTTCTCGCATGGCTTCTCCCTCTTCAGTTCCGCAGCGGCTTGTTGTTGACCAGCATGTACTTGATCCGGTCCTGCGTCTTCGGCTCGCCGCACAGCGAGAGGAATGCCTCGCGCTCGAGGTCGAGGATGGTCTGCTCGTCGACCGGGTCGTTGATGGTGGTGTCGCCGCCGGTCAGGACACGGCCGAGGCGGATGCCGATCTTCTCGTCGTGCGACGAGATCCAGTGGGTCAGCTTCATGTTGTGCAGCATCATCTTGAGCGTGGCCAGACCTTCCTCTCCGGGCAGCTTGAACGACAACGGCATGGGCGGGCGGTAGCCTTCCTCGGCCATCGCGATCGCCATGCGCTTGGCGGTCCACAGCTGCTGGTCGCGGTTGATCTCGACCTTGTCGAACGGCCGCAGGAACTTGCGGTCCCTGGCCTCCTCGCCCGAGGTTGCGACCTTCGCCATTCCGATGTTCTCGAACGCGGTACGGATGAACGGAATCTGGGACAACACCGGCTCGTCGATGCCGCCGAGCACGCGTTCAAGCATGTACAGGCAGCCGCCGCCGGCCGGAATCACGCCGACACCGACCTCGACCAGGCCGATGTACGACTCGGCTGCGGCACAGACCCGATCGGCTCCCATCGTGATCTCGCAGCCACCGCCGAAGGTGAAGCCGAACGGCGCCGAGATCACCGGAATCGAGGCGCGGCGGAGACCGATCGTCATGCCCTGGAAGATCTGGATCATCTCGTCGAGGAGAGCCCACTGATCGGCCTGAACCGCCTCGAGGATGGCGAGCAGGTTGGCGCCGGCGGAGAAGTTCTCCCCCTGGTGGTGGATCACCAGTCCGCGGAAATCGCGTTCGGCGATCTCGACACCCTTGATCATGACTTCGGTGATGTCCTCGTCGATCGGGTTGAGCTTCGGTTGCAGCGCCGAGTGGAACTCGATGCAGGCGATGCCGTCGCCGAGATCGACCAGCGACGCGCCGCGGTTGCCGAAGACGACCTTCTGCTCGTCCATCTTGATCTGCGACAGCACCATGAAGCTGTCGGGCTTCGGTTCGGCGACGTAGCTGCCGCTGGTCGGATCCCACACCTGGCGACCATCGGCCGACTCGATGTAGAAGCTGTCGTGACCGGCATCGAGCATCTCCTCGACCCAGGGCGCCGGCTCGACGCCGTCGGCCTTCATGCGGTCGACGGTGGTTCGCACGCCGAGCGCATCCCAGGTCTCGAACGGCCCGAGCGCCCAGTTGAAGCCCCACTTGAGCGCATTGTCGATGTCGACGATGGTGTCGGAGATCTCGCCGAAACGGCGCGATGTGTAGGCGAGCGTGTCGCGCAGGAGCGCCCAGGCGAATCGGCCCGCCCGATCATCCGCGGCGACCAGGTCGCTGATTCGTTGCCGGACGTCGGTGGTCTTCTTGGCTTGTTTCAGCGACGGATACGTGTACGACTTCTTCGGGCGCTTCTCGCCGGTCTTCCAGTCCAGGACCAGCTTGGTCTTGGACCCGTCGTCGTTTTTCCGGATGCCGGTGAAGCCGCCTTTGGCCTTTGTCTTCCGCCCGAGTGCGCCGTCGGCGATGAGCTTCTTGACAAAGTCGGGGACGGTGAACAGATCGAGCTCTTCGTCGTCGGGGCAGCCCTCGGCGATGGTGTTGATGACGTGGGCCATGACATCGATGCCGACCAGGTCGGCGGTGCCGAAGGTGGCGCTGCCCGGATGACCCATGGCCGGGCCGGTGATGGCGTCGACCTCGTCGACCTCGTAGTCCATCTCCATCATGTGGTGGAGCGTGGCCGCGATCCCGTAGACGCCGATCCGGTTGCCGACGAAGTTCGGCGTGTCCTTGCCGAAGACGATGCCCTTGCCGAGCCGGAACCGGCCGAAGTCGGCGAAGAAGTCCATGATCTCGGGCAGGGTGTCCTCACCCGCGACCAGCTCGAGCAGCTTCATGTAGCGCACCGGGTTGAAGAAGTGCGTCACGAGAAAATGCTGCTTGAAGTCGTCGCTGCAGCCCTCGGTCATGCCCTTGATCGACAGCCCGGAGGTGTTGGACGAGATGATGGCGTCCGGTTTCCTCACCTCCTCGAGCCGCGAAAAGACCTGCTGCTTGACGTCGAGCCGCTCGACCACGACCTCGACGATCCAGTCGCAGTCGGCCAACCGGTGCCAGTCGTCGTCGAAGTTTCCGGTCTCGATGAGGGGGAGAAAGCGAGGCGAGTACAGGGCGGCCGGCTTGTTCTTCTTGATCCCCGCGAGCCCGGCGAGGGCAAACTTGTTGCGGAACCGCGGGTCCGATTCGGTCAGACCTTTGGCGGCGTCATCCTCGGTCAGCTCGGGCGGTACGATGTCGAGCATCAGTACCGGAATCCCGGCGTTGGCGAGGTGGGCGGCGATACCGGACCCCATCACGCCGGCTCCGAGCACTGCGGCTCGCTTGATCTCTCTAGGCATGGATCAACCTCCCGGTGTCGTTCCTGGTGGGACCCCCGCCGGACGGCCGGGCGAACAGCAGCCGGCCGCGGCGTGTCGGGGGTGGCATGAGGTGAATGAACACTCATTCATTTTGACCGATCTGCCGCGAGTTGGCAATAGCCGGTTCGGTTGATCGATCGGCGATGGTGGCCGGCAGCCCGAT
The DNA here is from genome assembly GCA_050115855.1 of Holophagae bacterium. Lineage (GTDB taxonomy): Bacteria > Acidobacteriota > Thermoanaerobaculia > Thermoanaerobaculales > Sulfomarinibacteraceae > JAHECW01. The sequence goes on along the minus strand of JASFPU010000103.1, from coordinate 4,679 downwards.
CCGTGTCCTTTTGGCAATGGTATCCATTTGTTGAAGAGTGACTTCCGATGAAATTCAGGGGCCGCCAACACCGATTGTCGAGCTGCGGCATCTCCGCGACGGATTTGGCTTCGACGCATGTTGGGAACAACTCTTTCCGCGGCTCCGTATTCCGGAATCGGGTTTAGAATGGGTGACGTCGATCGCCCCGTGAAGGAGGAGAACGATGCGTCGATTCGCGCTGGTGTGGTTGGTTGTCAGTGGCTTCGCGCTGTCCGTGGCATGGTCTGCGGAGCTCGCCGGCGTCACAATGGACGATCAGGTCACCGTCGGTGACGAAACCCTCGTGCTCAACGGGATGGGACTCCGCAAGAAGCTCTGGGTGGAGGTGTACGTCGCGGGCCTCTATCTTCGGTCGTCGACCTCGGATGCCGCGGCGGCCGTGGCATCCGACGGTCCCAAGCGGGTCGTGATGCACTTCCTGACCAATAAGGCAACGAAGAAGAAGATGGACGCGGCGTGGTTCGAGGGTTTCGAGGCCAACTCGCCGGATACCTACGGCGATCTCGAGGCGAGGGTGCGCCAGTTCGCCGACCTGTTCGGTGACATGAAGGTCGGCGATGTGGTCGTGCTGACCATGGTGCCCGGCAAGGGCACCTCGGTCACCTACAACGGAGCGGATAAGGGCACCATCGACGGCGACGATTTCTCGACCGCCCTGCTCGAGGTCTGGCTCGGCGAACATCCACCGACCGATGATCTGAAAACCGGCATGCTCGGCGGTTGACTCGCGGATCGATCGTCCGTCGTCAGCGGCCGAATTGCCGTCTGAATCGAGAGCGAATTTTCGATGAGAATGTGACCGAAATTGCAGACTGTGCAGTTTGGTGTTAGTCTAATTGAAGCTGGGAGCTAGGTTCGGTTATCTCAAGAATGAAAGACGATCATCCAGAACGAACCGTCCGATAATCGAACGCACGGGGAGACGTCTACACATGAGGGGAAGCTGCGGCGCCGCAATTGGATTGATGACAGTCTTCGTCTTCACGCATTCTGCGCTGGCTCAGCAGATCAACGAGGATGTCGGCCAGTCCGGAAACCTGCCGGCCCAGTCGCAGCCGAACCGATACGAGGCCATCCCGGTCGGTCCGTTCCTGTTCAGCCCCGCCGTCCAGCTCAACTGGCAGCACCGGGACAACATCTTCTTCACACCGGACGATCCGATCTCCGACACCGTGATGATGGCGCGCGCTCGGCTCCAGTTCGAGCTGCCGCTCAACGAGTCCTATATTCTGTTTTCCTACACGCCGCAGTACCGCGAGTACCGAGACTACGAGCTCGACGACAAGTGGACGCACTTCATCGATGTGCTCGGCGGTTTCGAGTTCTCCAACGGGCTGTCGCTCGACGCGACCTACAAGCACATGCAGGGCAACCTGGAGACCCGGGAGGTCGATCCCGGCGGCGAGCTCTACTGGGGAGATCGCTGGTACCGGAAGCAGTACGCCGGGCTCGAGCTGTCGTATTGGTTCACGCCTCGGGACGGGCTCAACGTGATGGCCGACTACACCGACCTCAAGCACGAGGACCCGAGACTCTGGTACAACTACAACCGGCTTGTCGTCGGAGCCGGCTGGCTGCACCAGATCAGCGACATCCTGACGATGAACATCGCCTACCGGCACACCGACTTCAACCCCGACGAAAACCAGTTCTTCGACAACGAGTTCAGAAACTCCACCTCGGACGAGATCACCGCCGGTTTCCGGGGCATGATCAACCCGGTGATCAAGACCGAGATCGTCGTCGGCTATCGGACGACGTCGTACGATACGCCACCCGAGGCGGCGGACCTGATTCCCGACTTCAGCGGTTTCATCGCGCGCGGCTACTTCAACTGGGACATGGGGCACGGGTCGTCGCTCCGTCTCGACCTGCTGCGTTCCGACTACCCGTCGAACTACGGCATCAACGCCAACTACGTCGCCACCGGCGCCAGCCTGCAGTATCAGTACGACTACAACCGCTTCCAGGCGCAGCTCCGCGGCCGGTACCAGGTGAACAACTACGAAGCGCCCGATCTCGCGACCGGGATCGACCGCGAGGACCCGATCTCCACCGCAGCCATCGGCCTGGGCTACCGCTTCGGGCCGTACATCTCGCTCTGGGGCGGCTACCTGTACGAGAACCGCGACTCGAACATCGAGCGCTACAGCTACGACTACAACGTCTTCACCCTGGGTCTGGTGGTCGGGTACTGAGCGAGTCGCCGGCGACGTCGTTCGAGACATGCATGACTCCCACGATCGCGAATTGTGTTACCTTCTGACCATGCGTCTGGCGACTGTTTTCGGTCTGCTGCTCCTGGTGTTTGTCCCTCCATGCACGGCCCTCGACGACGGACCGGCGACGGTGTCGTCCTACCGCGTGGGTTCGGGCGATGTGCTTCGGGTCGAGGCCTACAACCACGACGAGATCTCGGGTGAGTTCGCCGTCGAGGCGGGCGGCGTGATCAGCTATCCCCTGCTCGGTCGCGTCGAGGTCGACGGCCTGACCACGGCCAAGATCGCCGAACGCCTCGAAACACTGCTCGAGGCCGACTACTACGTCGATGTCCAGCTCCAGGTCGAGGTCGAGGAGTACCGATCCAAGCCGGTGACGGTGCTCGGCGAGGTCGCCCGACCCGGCACCTACTACCTGAAGGGTCGCACGTCGCTGCACGAGATGCTCGCCGAGGCCGGCGGCATCCGATCGTCGGCCGGCGCCGTGATCGAGCTCCGGCGGCTCGACACGGTCGACGGCGTCGAGACCCCGATCGTCAAGTACTTCGAGACGTCGGCCGTGAGCTCGGGCGCTGAGGGGCGCGACGCGTACCTCGAGCCGGGCGACGTCGTGTCGGTGTCGGTCAAGCAGCGTTACTTCATCACGGGTGAGATCTCGAGCCCTGGTCAGTACGACCTGACACCCGGGATGACCCTCATGCAGGCGATCTCGCAGGCCGGCGGTCAGGGCAAGTTCGCATCGCAGACCGTCGAGGTGCATCGGGGTCGCGAGGAGGACAAGGAGATCATGACCTTCGATCTGTCCCAGATCCGCAAGGGCAAGGCGTCGGACCCGACCATCGAGGCCGGCGACGTCGTCATTGTCCGCCGGCGGTTCTTCTGAACAGGCGCGACATCCCGGAGGTTTGATTGACAGTAAGGGTCTGTGAACGTTAGGATATCTGTGCAGCCTTGGAGGTTCCGAATGCGGCGCACGATCTTGATCGCCGGCCTGATTGTTCTGATCTCGGCACCGGTATTTGCACAGTCTCGCGACAGTGCTCCGCCGTCGAAGAACGAGATCACCATGGGTCGGTTCGCGCAGCTCGTGCTGGACGTCGCCCTCGGCTACGAGGAGGCGACCCCGGACCCCGAAACCGCGCTCGAGCGGTTGAAGACTCTCGGTATCGCGCCGGCGACCTGGGAGGCCGGCACTCAGCTGACACACCAGGACCTGCAAGACGTCTGTCAGCGCGTCGGGATCGAGTACCTGGCGGCAAAACCGGATGCCCCCGTGTCGGAGGCGTTCGTCATTGCCCTGCTCTGGCGTGAGGTCGGCAAGCTGCGCGACTACATGGCGACCCGGCTCGGCCACGGGCTATCGGCCAACCACGTGCTCGACGCCGGGGTCGACCGGGCGGTGAGCCCGTCCGATTTCGACTGAGTTCCACCTGGCCCGATCTCGGTCCACACCCGCGGCGGCCGTCGGCCGCCGCGTTGTCGTTCAGGTCGCGCTACACTCACAGCGAACACGGACCTACCTCGGGCGTACAACCGGGGTCGAGGAGGAGGCTGGCCACCATGGGATTCGACAACCTGCTGGTGTCGGACGCCGGGGGCGTCCGTCGTCTGACCATCAACCGACCGGACAAGCTCAACGCGCTCAACGTGGCGACCGTGACCGAGCTCGACGCAGCAGTCGCGGCCATCGAGGGCGACGGCGCCATCGAGGCGGTGGTGATCACCGGCGCCGGTGACAAGGCCTTCGTCGCCGGTGCCGACATCTCGGAGCTCGCCACTCTCGATCCGATCGAGGCGAAACGCTTCGCCGAGCGCGGCCAGGCGGTATTCAACCGGATCGAAGGTCTCGACCGACCCGTCGTGGCTGCGGTCAATGGGTACGCGCTGGGCGGCGGCTGCGAGCTGGCCATGGCCTGCCACCTTCGGGTTGCCACCGACAACGCGGTGTTCGGCCAACCCGAGGTCAAGCTCGGCCTGATCCCCGGTTACGGCGGAACTCAACGGCTGCCGCGGTTGATCGGCCGCGGTCGCGCCCTCGAGCTGCTGCTCACCGGCCGCAACGTCGCGGCCGCCGAAGCGCTGTCGATCGGGCTCGTGAACGTGGTGTGCGACAGTAGCGAGCTGGACGAATCCGTCGACGGCCTGCTCGACAGCATCCGGGCGAACGGTCCGCTGGCCGTGAGCCACTGCCTCGAAGCGGTGCGCTCCGGGCTCGACATGAGCCTGGGGGGCGGGCTGCGCTCGGAAGCCACGTTGTTCGGCCTCGGCGCGGCGAGCGGACAGATGCGGGAGGGAACGACGGCGTTCCTCGAGCGGAGAAAGCCCGATTTCCGGCGTTCCTGACCGGGCGGTGCTCGACACCGCGAGGCACTCGGCCGAGCTTGATGCGACAGGCGAAGACTCGTACTATTGGTACAT
>JASFPU010000102.1:0-8700 GCA_050115855.1 Holophagae bacterium | reverse complement strand
GACAACACAGACGACACTGCCCGCGCGCCGGCGACCTGCTTCGGGTCACGAACTCGTTCAGGTTGGGAACGAGGACTCTGAGAATCGCGGTCGATGTTTGTGGCCGGGGGCGTCTCGCCCGCCAACGATCACTGTGGGTCGGATCGATTGCGATGGCACGCCCGCCGCGGCTATTGAACTCGCGGGTCTCGAGGCGCTGCGGTTCACTGCCACTGCCGCTGCTCGTGCCACTGAACCTGATCGCGGACGCTGTCATCGGAATCGGGATCGGGATCGCGATCGGAATCGGGCGCGGGAGCGGGTACGGTTCCGGGCACGGGATCGGGATCGGTATACTCCCCTGGTTGTGTTGAAGGTCGGAATGATTCTCCCGTGCCTCGTAGCCGCCTGGTTGACACCGGCAGTGTCGGCGGCCGACGCCCCACCGACCTTCAAGATCTACGTCGAGCACGCTGCCGTCTACGAGCTGAGCTACGAGCGGCTCGCCGACGCCGGTCTCGATGACACCCAGTCCACCGACACCATGGGGCTGAGAAACTTCGGTGAGCCGGTGCCGCTGTGGATCGAGGACGGTGGAGACGGTCGTTTCGGTCCCGGCGATCGGATCCTGTTCCTTGGAGAGGTGCTGCGCGGGACCTACTCGTATCTCGATCCCTACTCTCGATTCAACTGCTACACGCTGTCGTTCGACGACCCCGACGGGCGGCGCGGTACCACCACAGAGATCCGAGAGCGGGCACCGGGCGCGCCGGGTCGGGTGCTGGTCCGCCATCATCTCGAGTCGGACCGGATCATGGTTCGTTTCCGGCCGAAGCGGGGCCAGCCCGAGGAGAGCTGGTACTGGGAACGGCTGTCGGTGGCCGATCGGCACCCGTTCGAGCACGAGCTCGTGATCGACGGTCTGGTTGCCGGACCGGACGAATCCGAGGCGCGGCTGGAGTGGGCCGACGCGCTGTCGTCGGCGGTTCGATCGGAATCGGGACGCGAGGTCGGCGCCGGGCGGGATCTTCAGTCTCGTGTGGCGGCGATGTTCGATGAGGCAGATGATGCTGCACCGAAGGTGCATCTCCGACTCGGGTTGCGCGGCTGGTCGGAACCTCGGCACCGGGAGCGCGACGCTCTGCCGCACCACGAGCTCGACGTGCGGCTCAACGGCGAGCCCATCGGCGAGATCCGGTGGGACACGACCGAGCACTACGTGCAGGATCTCGTGGTCGACGGCGATCGATTGACGGAGGGCGTCAACACCCTCGAGCTCCGGGTTCCGAAGCGGCACTACCCCGCGAGCGGCGACCTTGTGGTCGACGTCGTGCTTCTGAACTGGATCGAGATCGAGTATCGGCGGTTGGCGGTTGTCGGTCGCGAGCAGATGCGTGTCTACCCGGATCACGCGGCGAGCCCGCACGCTGTGGTGATCGCGTCGGACGATGGCTCTCCGATCGAACTCTACCGTTCGGACGGGGTGCGTCGGGTCGGCGTCGGTGGCGCATTGACCGCGAACCTCGAACAGGACGGTGATGGTGTAGCGGTGCTCAAACGGGGTGCGGCGGCGCAGCCGAACGAGGTCGTGCTCGATCGGCCGTCGCATCTGCGCGACACCACGCAGCAAGCCGATTACATCATGATCACCCACCGCCGTCTGCAGCGCGGCGCGGAACGCCTTGCCGAGTTTCACCGTGGTCGCGGGCTCTCGGTGGCCGTGGTCGATGTTCAGGACATCTACGACGAGTTTCATGGGGGCGTGATCAGCCCACGTGCCATTCGAGATTTTCTTCAGTATGCGCACGATCACTGGCCGTCGCCGGCGCCGCGATTCGTCCTGCTGGTCGGCGATGCGAGCTGGGACTATAAGAACGCCTCGGCTGACGACGCCAACTACGCCGACTGGACCTACCGGCCTGGCGAGACCCGGCGTTTCGTCAAGAACAGCAGTACGCCGTACGCTGAGGAAGCACTGCCCAACGACCGGAATCTGATTCCGACATCGAGCTTTCCGACCACCGAAGGCCACGCCGCGAGCGACACGTGGTTCGTCTGCCTCGATGACGAGGACGAGCTGCCCGACATGGCGATCGGCCGGATCCCGGTCGTCGAGCCGGACGAGCTCGACGGCGTGATCGACAAGATCGTCGGCTACGTGTCCGATCCCCCGGTCGGACCGTGGCGGCGTCAGCTCCTGTTCATCGCCAACGAGAGCCCGGCGTTCCAGCGGCGCAGCGACCTCATCGCCGACAGCTTCGAAGAGCGGGGCTACATGCCGACCAAGATCTACCCCCACCCTTCGGAGCCGGCCAACGAGCATCACACGCGGAGGATCATCGAGGTCTTCGATCGGGGAGTGTTTGCCGTTCAATTTCTCGGTCACGGCGGCCGGTACATCTGGCGGACGGGCCCACCCGACCTGGAAAAGAATCACGATCTGTTCACGCTCGACCACCTCGATCAGCTCGCCCTGAACCAGCGCTTGCCGGTCGTGCTCAGCCTGACATGCTACTCCGCCCCGTTCGACCATCCGACCGCGGACTCGATTGGTGAAAAGCTGATCAGGATTCCCGGTCGCGGTGCGATTGCCGTGTTCGCCGCGTCATGGCGGAACAGCCCGTCGCCGAACATGGGTCAGGCTCTGCTCGACCAGCTCACGGTGCCGGGCAACACGATCGGTGAGGCCGTGATGCGCGCCAAACGGGATTTTCGCAGCCCGGTCCTGGTCCAGACCTACAACCTGCTCGGCGATCCGGCCGTCCCGGTCGCGGCTCCGGCGCACGACCTGACGGTCGAGCTCGGCAGCACCGACGGCGCCGTCGAGCTGCACGTCGGGATGCCGGCATCCCTCGAGTCCGGGACACTGATTGTGGACTGGGTCGCTGGCGACGGAACCGTGCTGCGCGAGGATCGGCTGCCAGTGTCCGGGCGCGACTTTCACGTCCGCTTGGATTCGGCGGTGGCGGGCGAGCTCGAAGGTCTGATCGGCGCCCGCGTGTACGTCTGGGACGAGGGACTCGGGATCGACGGCGTCGGGAGCGTCGACATCGCTCCGCCGCAGGATTCAGCGGAGCCGACCGTCGCCGACGCCGGGACGAGCCGGGCGCTCGAAGGAGGGGACTCGTGAGCAAGATCTGGGGTGTGACGTTGCTGGCCGCGTTGCTGACAGCCGCCGGGTGCGGGACGACGGGCCCGACCAACCCACCATCGGACGAGGCGGCAGTCCAGGACTCGGCCGGTGCAGCTGAGCCCGTTCCGACCGACGACGAGACCGGCGAGCCGCTTGCCAACACGTTGAAGTGGACGACTGCCAGCGAGGTGGACAACTTCGGCTTCGACATCTACCGTTCGCTCGCTGAGGACGGTCCCTTCGAGAAGATCACCGAGCAACCGCTCCCGGGAGCGGGCACCACGGACGAGCCGCAGCGGTACGAGTTCGTCGACGAGGACATCGATCCCGGCACCGACTACTACTACTACATCGAGAGCATCTCGCTCGGCGGTGTGCGAGAGAAGTTCAGTCCGATCATCAAGGCGCCGGCCAAGTGGTCCGGGGCCACCGACGACTGATCGGCACGAGACCTGATTCGAGGCCGAACGAGGCAGATCGCGGGTGACGCCGACTCGGTGAGAGAGTGACTCACACCACGGACTTCAGAATCCCGGTGGATTAACGTGAGGATGCGCGCGTGCGCTGATCGTCGATCCGTCGAGAGTGAGGCCAAGGTGATTGAGACCCGACAGATCCTCGAGGAGCTCCAGCTCAAGGAGGTCATCGCGACATCACCGACCGGCGCGGTCTTTTCGGCCGTGGACCCGGCAACGCGCCGCGAGGTGGTGATCAAGATGGTCAGCTGCGCCGTGCCGGAGGCGGAGGCAGCGGACGCGATCCGACGGCTCTTCCTGGTGATGGCACAGGGCGCGATGTCACGCCGGATCCAGTCGATGCCGGTCATCATCGACTACGGGCTGACCCCCGAGGGCGACGGCTTTCTGGTCATGGAGCACGTCGATGGCGAGCGGCTCGACGCGGGCGACGAGCTGTCGCCCTTCGCGGCGATCAACGTCCTCCTCGACGTGCTGGCCTGCATCGAAGACCTGGCGTCGGTCGGCACGGCGCACCTCAATCTCAAGCCCAACAACATCGTGATCGCGCACCGGTCGGACAGCGATCGGGCGACGGTGCTCGGTTTCGGGACCAGCGCGATCCTGCTACACGCGGGCGCCGGAGTGCCGGTGCCGGCGGCCGATCCCCATCTGGCTCCCGAGCTGGTGGCGGGGAAGCTGTTGCCGGCGGATCACGCGTGGCGCAGCGACCTGTTTTCGTTCGGCGTCATCGCCTGTGGCATGCTCGGCGCCGAGATCGAGGCCGACGGCTATGACCGTCCCCGGGTTACGATTCCGTCCACCATCCGGTCGGAACTCGGCGAGGCCGAGCCGCTCGAGGCCGCGCTCGGCCAGATCATGGACCCTGACCCGACCGCCCGCGGCTCCTCGCCCGGCGATCTGCGCGACCCGTTGATCCGTGCGCTTCCGAACCCCTCCATCGCCGGTTCAGAGGCGGTCGGCCGCGACTTCGATCCGAATCGCACCGATCCCAATTTCGAGCCGCCCCCACCCCCGTCGACGTCGTCGCCGGATGTCAGCGCGTCGGACATCCCCGTTTCGGTTGCAACGACTGACGCGGATGACCGCAGCGATACCGGATTCCGGGACGCGGATGATGGCTGGCCCGATGTCCTGTTCGACGACCCCGACCTGCCCTCCAGTGTCGGCGACGCCGAGGATACGGACGTCCGCAACCCCGTACCGGACGACGTCTGGGTCGCACCAACGGGCGATCAGGCCGCTGATGAGCCGATGCCGCTGACGATCGCGCGTGATGTGCCCGAGCCCCGGTCCAGGCGGGTCTCACGTCTGGAGATCGTTGCGGTCGCCATCGTCGTCGTGATCCTCGGCAGCATCATTGCGCTCACGTGGCCCAGGGCGGCCGACAGCCGCGCGCCCCAGGCAACGGACGGAGCCTTCGTCGCGGGCCCCACGTCGGCCGACCCCCTGGTTCCTCCGCCGCCCGATGACAACCTGTTCGACGATCTCTTGGCGATTCAACAGCTGGTTGACGCCGGCGATCTGGCCGCCGCCCGGCAGGCGTTGAGCGCGTTTGACGAACGGGACGATCTGACGTTCAGCTCGGACGAGTCGGCGCTGTATGACAGCCTGGCGGCGGTCGTGGCGGAAGCCGCGGATCGCGGCGAGGCGGTGACCGATCTGCGACAGGGCCTCGGCTACGGCAGCATCCGCATGATTCGACGCGGTGTGGCGGGTCTGTCCGGTTTCAGCGCGTTGGAGCTGGCCGAGATCGACGGCCTGTCGGCCGATCTCGAGCGCGGACGTCGGGTTCTCCGGCTGCACTCGGCGATGTGGGACGCCAGCGAGCAGGGCGATCACCTCGGCGCGATCGAGCACGCCGGTCGGCTGATCGAGGAGCTCCCCGCGTACAGCGGTGCGCCCGAGCTCCGCGACCGGTCGGCCGGAATCGTCGAGGCCCGTGCGGAGTCGTACGTCGCCAACCGCGAGTATGACCGGGCGATCGCGGTGCTCGAAAGCGAGCTCCGGGTGTGGCCGGACCGGCCCGGAGTGGGGGACCGGATCCGGTGGTGTCGCGATCAGCTCGCAGCGGCGCGACAGGATCGAGCCGTGATCGCCGCAGCCGTCGCGAAAGGCGATGCCGGCGATCCCGAGGGCGGCCTCGAGATGCTCGAGAGCCTGGGCTCGGCACCCGGGATCGCACGGGAGATCGAGACCGCGCGATCGATGTTGAAGGATCGGCTGGCGGCGATCGACGCCGGGGCGCCGGTGATCGAGATCGACGATCGGTCGGCACTCGGGTTCAAGAAGAACCAGACGGTCACCGTGGTGCTCCACGTGTCGGACGACTACGGAGTGGAACGGGTCGTCGTCCACGCGCGCAACGAGACCGATCCGGAGTTTCTGCAGCTGCCGTTGACGCGGGCCGACGACGGGAGCTACGACTTCGTGGTGACGCCCGAGCTGCATGGCAACCGTGACGTCCAGTTCTACGTCGTCGCCGAGGATCGCAGCGGTCACGTCGGGACGCTCGGTACGGCGGAGGCGCCGCGGACCCTCGAGCGAAAGAAGTGGTTCAAGAAGCTGCTCTAGTCCGGGCTCGCCCGGGACCCCTCAGAGCTGTCTGCCGGTGTCGACCGTGAAGGCGTTGGCCGAGTGACGGATGTGCCAGAAGGGAAACCTCGGACGGCGCTCGACGGTGACGATGTCGAACCGACACGGCCGGTCCCACAGGTCGTGGCGTGACAGGTAGGCCGCAGCGACCCGAGACAGGTGGCGCTTCTTGGCCGCAGTCACAGCCGCTGCCGCGCCGCCGAACGCGGTGCTCGACCGGGTCTTGACCTCGACGAACACGGTCTCGCCGCAACGCTCGACGATCAGATCGAGCTCGGCTCCGGCACCGCGCCAGTTGCGGTGTCGGAGCCGGTACCCCTTGAGCGTGAGCAGCGCTAACGCCACCCACTCCCCGAGCCGGCCGAGGCGGGTCTGATCCACGGTGACTCGAGTGTACCCGTGCGTCGGGACCGTTCGCTCGCCGCGCCTCCGGCCAGGCCTCGCACCCTCCGCCTGCCGACTCCCGATTCGCGACTCACGACTCACGACCATCCACTCTCCGATCGCCGGCCGGGCGACCGATCTGCTCCTTCCTTACTGTTCTATGATCTGCCGGTGCGGACCGATGATTTCGACTACCATCTGCCCGAGGACAGGATCGCCCAGCAGCCGGTGCAGCGGGGGACCTCGAGGTTGCTCGTGCTCGATCGCGGGCGGGGCTCGACGGAGCACCGTCTGATCCGCGATCTTCCCGATCTGCTCGACGGCGACGACCTGTTGCTGCTCAACGACACCCGCGTGATTCCGGCCCGGCTCGGGGCTCGTCGCCCGACCGGACGCAGGTTCGAGCTGCTGCTGCTGCGCGAGCTTGGAGATGGCGACTGGGAGTGCCTGCTCCGTCCGTCAGCGCGCGCTCGCGCCGGGGAACGACTGATGCTCGCCGACGGCTCGGAGGTCGAGCTGTGCGGCCTGCACGACCAGGGTCGCTGGACGATCCGGTTCGACCCCGCACTCGAGCTCGATCGGCTCGAGACGCTCGGCGAGACGCCGCTGCCGCCGTACATCCGGCGTCAGTCGGGCCCGACGCCCGAGGACCGCACCGAGTACCAGACGGTCTACGCGGCGGTTCCCGGAGCGGTCGCGGCGCCCACCGCCGGCCTCCACTTGACGCGCGGGCTCCTAGACCGGATCGCCGAGCACGGCATCGAACAGGCTTTCGTCACCCTGCACGTCGGGATCGGGACGTTCCGACCTGTCAGCGCGGAACGGGTGGCCAACCACAGGATGCACAGCGAGTGGTACCGGTTCTCCGACACCACGGCCGCCGCGGTCAATCGAGCTCTCGCCGACCGGCGCCGGGTGGTGTGTGTCGGCACGACGACGGTGCGGGCGCTCGAAGGGGCGCTGGCCGCGGGGCGCGGTCGGGTCGTTCCGGGCGACGCCTGGACCGACCTGTTCATCACACCGGGCTATGAGTTCAAGGGCGTCGGTGCGCTGCTGACCAACTTCCATCTGCCCAGGTCGACCCTGCTCATGATGGTCAGTGCGCTCGCCGGCCGCAGCAGGGTGCTCGCTGCCTATCACGAGGCGATCGAGACCGGCTACCGCTTCTTCTCGTACGGCGACGCCATGCTGATCGTCTGAGCTCGCCTGGTGTGCGGGCAGGCGGGAGCGGACCCGGCTCCGGTTGCCGGGTCCCGCTCGGGGGAGGTGGGCTCAAGGCGTGTGTTGGTGGTGTGGTGGTGAGGGGAAACGGCCCGAAAGCCGTTTGTGTGTGGTGGGTCGCGCCCATGCCCCCGCCGACCCGACCATCTGGCCGGGAGTGCATTGCCGGAAACCGGGGTGCGTGGGCGACATCGTCATACTCGTCATACATCAGGTAATTGTCGCACCGCGGCAACGTGGTTACATCGGTGGGTTGTTCCAGGAGGGGGAATCAGGAGACGTTGTCGCGCTCTCGCCCGTGTCGACGGACATCGGTGCCCGGCGGATCTTCGTCGTCGAACAGGACGCGCTGCCCCGGTGTGTCCAGATCGTCCATCTGACCGCTGCGCGTTGCCCAGATGAAGGCGACGACGCCCGCAACGGCGAGCAGCAGTGCGACCGGCAGGGCAATGTAGACCACGCTCACACATGAATTATGAATTCTCAATTCTCAATTCTCAATGACCGTCGCAGGGTTTGTCGAAACACCCTTGGGTCGTCGTGTTTAAATCTCTGAGAATCAAAAATTAAGAATTAAGAATTGAGAATCAGATGAACGTCCGAGCACGGTAGGAGCTCACGACGACGGTGATCGAGCTCACCGGCATCAGGATCGCGGCGACCAGCGGGTGCATGTGGCCCATCATGGCGAGAGTGACGGACACCGCGTTGTAGCCGAGCGAGAAGACCAGGTTGCGGCGGATGACACCGAGGGTACGCCGCGCACCGTCGAGCAGCCGGACCAACGGCTCGAGTCCGGGTTCGGTGAGGTAGACGTCGGCGGCGGCGAGGGTCGCCTCGGCGCCGCCGTGGACCCCGATCCCGACCGTGGCGGCGGCGAGCGCCGCCGCATCGTTGACGCCGTCGCCGACC
>JASFPU010000101.1:0-8718 GCA_050115855.1 Holophagae bacterium | reverse complement strand
CAGCGCGGCGTGGAGGCCGTCCATCCGCTGCACCGCGGAGCTCCAGGCCCGATCGGGATCATCGCCGCTGCGCGCCAGCACGACGAGCTGCAGCCGCTGCCGAGCCCGATCCAGAGCCACCACGGAGTCGTAGACTCCGAACCAGGCGTCGGGGAGCCCACCTTCGTCGCGGGCGTTGTCCGGAATGCGCTCGATCAACCGAACCGCGTCGTACCCGAGGTAGCCCATCGCTCCCCCGCAGAACGGCGGCAGATCGTCGACCGGCGCGATGCATCCCAGATCGGTGACGCGACGCAGAACATCGACCGGCGCGCCCTCGACCGGCTCGCCGTCGACCAGCGCCCGACCGTCCCGGATCTCGACGATGCGGAACGGGTCTGCGCCCGCGAAAGAGTAGCGTGCCACCCGTTCGCCGCCCTCGACGCTCTCCAACAGAAATGGATTCCGGCCGTCCCGCGCGAGGCGCGCGTGGACCATGAACGGCGTCACCGTGTCCGACGTCAGCTCGCGCACCACAGGTACCACGTCGTGGTCGCGGGCCAGGGTCAGGAACTCGTCATGGGTCGGGCGGACGTTCATCGGGCCTCCGGAGCACGAATGAAGGCAGCATTGTATCGCGAGTTCATCCCGTGCCCTGCGGGCGCGGGAGTGTACAATCCCCCACTCGACGGGGAGGAAACCATGTCGACGCCCGTGATCACCATCGCCGAGCTCGCCGAGCACGTCGACACCGACGTCACGCTCCAGGGATGGGTCTACAACTGGCGCAAGAAGGGCAAGCTGCGCTTCATCATCCTGCGCGACGGCTTCGGCTACCTGCAGTGCGTGGTGTTCCGACCCGAGGTCGACGAGGCCGTGTGGGAGACGGCGGTGGCGCTGACCCAGGAGTCGTCGGTCCGGGTCTCCGGACGGCTCGTCGCCGACGACCGCGCCCCTGGCGGCTACGAGCTCAAGGTCACGGGTCTCGACGCGGTGCAGATCGCGCCCGAGTTCCCGATCGGCAAGAAGGACCACGGCCCGGACTTCCTGCTCAATCACCGCCACCTGTGGTTGCGATCCAAGCGCCAGCACGCCATGATGCGGGTCCGCTCCGAGGTCAACCAGGCCATCCGCGACTTCTTCTACCAGCGCGAGTACACCAACATCGACTCGCCGATTCTGACGCCCGCGGCCTGCGAGGGAACGTCCACGCTGTTCGAAACCGATTACTTCGGCGAGCCCGCCTTCCTGTCCCAGTCCGGCCAGCTTTATCTCGAACCCGCTTGCGCCGCGCTCGGCAAGGTCTATTGCTTCGGTCCGACGTTTCGCGCCGAGAAGTCGAAGACGCGACGGCACCTGACCGAGTTCTGGATGGTCGAGCCCGAGGTCGCCTGGCTCCGCTTCGACGGCCTGCTCGATCTGTGCGAGGAGTTCCTCTCCGAGATCGTGTCCCGGGTGCTCGACCGCTGCGCCGAGGACCTCGACCGCCTCGAGCGGGACACGACCTCGCTCGAGCCGGCCACCCGCCGACCCTATCCACGGATCGACTACGCGGACGCGGTGCGCGCGCTGCAGGAGCTCGGTTCCGACATCGCCATGGGCGACGACTTCGGCGGTGACGACGAGACCGTGCTCACCCGCCAGTACGATCAGCCGCTGATGGTGACCCGCTACCCGGCGGCGATCAAGGCCTTCTACATGCAGCCGGACCCTGACGATCCGTCGCGCGTCCTCGCGGTCGACGTCCTGGCGCCGGAAGGCTACGGCGAGATCATCGGCGGCTCCGAACGCTCCGATTCACTCGACCATCTCGAACACCAGATCGCGAGCCACGAGCTGCCGCGCGAGGCCTTCGAGTGGTACCTCGACGTCCGCCGGTACGGCTCGTTCCCCCACTCCGGGTTCGGCATGGGGATCGAGCGCTGCGTCACCTGGATCTGCGGTGTGCCCCACCTGCGCGAGGCGATCCCGTACCCGCGGATGCTCAACCGGCTGTACCCATAAACCAATGATGAATGATGAATTTCATCGCAATCTTCCCGGGACGAGCTGCGATGCCATTCCTAATTCATCATTCATAATTTAGCTGTCGTTTTTCGACAGGTACGCGATGGTGGCGCCCCAGCCGCCGCGGTCAGGCGTGGCGTCGTGGAACGCCTCCACGAACGGGTGGTCGGCGAGGACGCTGCGGACCCGGTCGCGTTGCACGCCGATGCCGCGGCCGTGAATCAGGCGCACCTGGCGAAACCCCTTCGCGTGAGCGGTTTCGAGATAGTCGGCCACCACGTCGGGAATGTCGCGGGGTGGGAAGGAGTGGAGGTCGATCGCGTCGCCGACCTCGAGCTCGATCGGCGTCTCCGGCGGTGGCAATGGATCGTCCTCGTTCTCGTCCTCGGCTGGGTTCGCGGCGTCGCCGCGACCGAGCGCGACGAACACCACGGCGGTCATCCCGGTGAGGAGCGCGCCGAACACCGCCAGGCCCCACCAGGCTCTGGAACCGACCATCCGGGACAGCGGCCAGGTCAACGCCGCGGCGACGGCGAACACCGCGAGCTTGGTCAGCACGTAGGCGGATCTGGGCGAGAGCGACCGAGCCACGATGGCGAGTATAGCCGGCGGCTCAGTCGTCGGAATCGTGCCGCGTCACCGAGGTGACCGTGTAGCCCAGGCCCTCGATCTCGGCGGACAGCTCGTCGGGCGACACGTCACGTCCTCGGACGACCGCTTCGACCAGGCCCGAGACGTGGTCGGCCGAGGCGTGCTCGACGCCGTTGACACCCTCCAGCGCTGCCGTGATCGCCGCCGAGCAGTGGTCACACGTCATGCCCTCGACGGTGAACTCGACCGAGTACGACGGCTGGTCGCCGCATCCCGCGCACCACAGAGCCAGCATGACCACCAGCGTCAGGACCGAGCCGCGGCACCGCCAACGGGTCACTCGTCACTCCTCCGCCAGAGGGGGGAGCGTGACGGCCGGCAGCCCGTCGCGTTCGGTGGCCCGGCCGCTGACCCGATAGTAGATTGTCATTCCGTCCCTGCGCGAGCGCACGAGGCGGCCCGAACGCAGCCGGCTGAGGTGCTGCGACACGGCCGCCGGGCTCATCTCGAGCACCGCCGCAAGGTCACAGACGCAGAGCTCGCCCGCCCGCTCGAGCAGCGCGAGGATCTTGAGGCGCGTTTCACCACCGAGCAGCGCGTAGTGCTGCGCCATCCTCTGCAGTGGCTGGCGGTGGCGGGTCAATGCCGCGCGGAGGGCCGCGAGCTCGGTCGAGCCCGACGATGTTGAGCTGCAGTCGATCGGGTCGTCGCGCATGGTCGCCTCTCGTCGGGGGTTGGCACCCGTTAATTCATACATAGCTATTTTAGAATTTTCTTAATAAATGTCAAGGGCCCCGGCAACGGCGCTCTCGTGACGGCCCCGAATACCGGGGCCTCGCGTCCCGTTGTCCCACCTGATGAACGACCGTATCGAATCACGGCTCGAGGTCTGGATCGATGGTGACTGCCCGGTGTGCCGACGCTCCGAGCGTTGGTGCCGCGCGCGCGATCGAACGGGCAGGCTCGCGTTCAAGGATCTGCAGGTGGACACCGATCGGCCGGTGCCCCGGGACCAGCTCGAGCGGGCGGTTCACGTCCGCCTGCCTGATGGTTCGATCGCTGCAGGTTTCGAGGCCTGGCGGCACATCCTGCTCGAGCTCGATGGCTGGCGATGGCTCGGACGGCTCACCGCCCTGGCCGGCCTCCGGCACATCGGCTCACTGGTCTACTCACTCGTGGCCGCCAATCGGCACCGGCTCCCCGCCGGCCGAGGGTGACACCGGACGAAGGCCCGAAAACGGGTCACGGCCGCCAGTCGTCGATCGGGATCGGCGCTCCGAGCTGTCCGTCCGCCTCCAACGGCGCGACCTCGATGTCGAGATCGGGCTCCACGGGCCGCAGCTTCGGAGCCGCCATGAACAACCAGGCCCCATCGGCCGACGGCTGGGCCTCGATCACGACCGCACGGTGCGGACCCGCGGGCCGCACCTCGTGGAGTGTCCCGTCCTGGAATCGAAGCTGACGGTTACCGCGGACGAAGTAGAGCTCGTTGGCCGGCCCCACCCGCGGACACCACTCCATGCCACCCGTGTTGATCGACGGTTGGAGCGGTTGCGCCGGTCCGACCGCGGGGTCGAAGATGAACAGATCGCTCGAGCCGTTGCGCGTCGAGGCGAACACCATTCTGCCGGCTGATCCGTACTGCATCACCGCGTCGTAGGCGTCGCCTCCTTCGGTGGCGGCAACGACGTCGACGGTCCCCCAGGCCCGATCGCTGCCGGTCCGTGTCGACGTCCCGACCCAGGGCTCACCGCCGGACTCGCTGACGGTGACCATGCACCGCCGTTCGTCGGCGCTGACCCATGTCACCTGGACCTGCTCGGCGCCCTCCGTCCCCGGGATCTCGACCACGACCGGCATCGACCAACCGCCGGGCCCGAGCTCGGTCCTGTAGCTCCGCTCGAACACCCGCTCGTCCGATCCGGGAGGCCGAATCCCATCCCGCGTTGCGCCGATCCAGGACCCGTTCGGTTCGGTCGGGCGCCTCAGGCGCGCGGTGAAGTACAGGATCCGCCCGTCGCCGACCGGGACCGGACCGTGCTCGATGCCGTCGCTGTTGATGCTGGTCGGATCTTCGAGCGGCGGGACGGCGTTGGCCAGGTCGAGCTTCGGCAGACGCCACCGTGCGTAGGTCGAAAAGTCCATCAGCTGCTCCGCTTCGAACTGCAGCTCCTTGTCGCCGAGCATCATCGTGGTGCCGGGCACAGGGATTGCCACGACCTCGGTTCCCGGACCGATGTCCATGACGAAGGCCGAGTGGTCATCGACCGTGACGACCGTGTCGCGCGTGATGGTCACCCGAGCGACGATGCCCGGGGACACGTCGGGCGTGGGCGGTGCCTGCTCGGCCCGACCGAGCGCCCGCGGCACGCCGGCGCGGATCGTGGCAACCCAGACGCCATCCTCGGACGCATCGGGAACCACTTCGATCAGATTGCCGAAGGTGTCGGTGTCGGCGTGGGGGGTGGGCCGCATCGGATCCACCAGGTCGCAGCCGACGACCGCAAACAGCAGAATCGCACAGCACAGCACACGCAGCGAGTCGTTCATGAATCGCCTCCTTGCTTCACAGCAGCATGCCGGCGATGGTGGCGGTGAGCCACGAGGCTATGGCACCGCCGAACATCGCCTTCAGTCCGAGTGCGGCGAGCGCCGACTTCCGGGTCGGAGCCACAGCCGAGATGCCGCCGATCTGGATGCCGATCGACGAGAAGTTGGCGAACCCGCACAGGGCGTAGGTCGAGATGACCGTGGCCCGCTCGCTCAACGCGCCATCCTGCATGTAGGTGCCCAGCGCGCCGTATGCGACGAACTCGTTGAGCGAGATCTTGATCCCGAGCAGGTTGCCGACCAGGGCGGCATCGGTCCACGGCACGCCCATCAGCCATGCGAGCGGTCGGAGCAGCGTGCCGAACAGCGTCTGCAGCGAACCTGGAACCACGCCCCGAAACTCGCCCACCGCCGGTGACCAGGCGGTCTTCACGGCATAGGCGACGTACTCGCCGCCGAGAAGCCGTCCGTCGATGACGCCGTCGATCCAGCCGAGCAGGACGTCGAGGACGGCGATCAATGCGATGAACCCGATCAACATGGCACCGACATTGAGCGCGAGCTTGAAGCCGTCGGTGATGCCGTTGGTCGCAGCCTCGATGACGTTGCCTCCGGAGTCGATCTCGGGCAACGAGACGTCGCCGGCGGTCGCCGAGTGCTCGGTCTCGGGGTAGATGATCTTGCCGACCACCAGGGCGGCCGGCGCCGACATGACGCTGGCAGCAATGAGATGGCCGGCCGGGATTCCGAGCGAGATGTAGCCCGCGAGTACACCGCCGGCGATGGTCGCGAAACCGCCGACCATGACGGTGAGCAGCTCGGACCGGGTCATGTCGACGAGAAACGGTTTGATGAGCAGCGGCCCCTCGGTCTGGCCGACGAAGATGTTGGCCGTGCACGACAGGGTCTCCGCGCCGCTCGTGCCGACCGTCCAGCGCATGAACCGAGCCAGCGCCTCGATGACGATCTGCATGATGCCGAGGTAGTACAGCACGCCCATGAAGCCGCCGAAAAAGATGATGGTTGGCAGCACCTTGAAGGCGAACTGGAAGCCGAAGCCGGGCCACGTCGAACCGTCCGAGACGAAGAAGTAGCGCCCGTCGGCGAGGTTGCCGAACAGAAAACGCGCGCCATAGTCCGACAGGGCGAGGAAGTTGGCCACCCTGGCACTGAACGAGGCGAAGATGACCTGACCGTAGATGCCGTTGACCACCAGCCAGGTCGTTCCGAACACCACGACGAGCACGCCGGCCACCTGACCGGCCGACGCAGGGAGGCCGACCCGCCTCCGGGTCGCCGCGCCGACGGCGGCCGCCGCCGTCAACCACGGCAGCGCGGTCGGCACCAGCCACCCGACCAACGCACCGATGCCAGCCGCCGAGATGAGCGCGGTGGCGAGACCGGGCAGTCCTGGCAGAAAGCGCCGTCGCTCTCCGCGCAGGAGGTAGGCGACCACCAACGTCGCCAACGTCGCCATGCCGATGAAACTCCAGGCGTCCTGGCGCAGGATGATGAGCGCGAAGACGAACTGGAGAGCGAGGCCCCATGCCACGGTCCGGAACGGAATCCGTCGACGGTGGTACGACAGGCCCCACGCGAGGACGAGCAGAACCACCAGGCCGACGACGCTGAGAAACTGCATGGCATTCCTTTCGAACCCGTTCACTTTACACCAGGGGATGTACTATCCTGATTCCACCTCACGGGAGGGACACCGAGCGGAGCCGCCAAGGACATGGACTTTGCCACCGTACGTTTCCTGCGTGTCGTGTTCGCCATCACCGGTGCACTGATCGGCGCAGCCGCAGGGTACCGGTACGTGCCCGCGTTCCCCATCATGGCCTCGGTCGGAGGGGCTCTCGTCGGGGCTGTCGTCGGCTGGAACGCGGTCGACCTGATCAAGGGCCGCGCCCACAAGTAGCGGCGACACCACACGGCGAGTCGAATGGGGCGCCCCCACCGTCCGGCACCGAGACGAACCGGCCTTCCGGTCAGCCGATCGGAGTTCGAGCAGGTCGTCGCCGACGCGCTCGACCGGATGCCGCCCGCGCTCGCCGAGCTCATGGAGAACGTCGCGATCCAGGTCGAGGAGTGGCCCGACTACCAGACGCTGGTCGATCTCGGCCTCGACCCCGGACGCGACACGCTGTACGGTCTGTACACCGGCGTGCCGCTCGACGAGCGCGGCGGCTGGTACGGCAGCGTGCTGCCGGACGTCATCCAGCTGTTTCGGCAACCGCTGCTCGACGACTGCCGGACCCGCGACGATCTGGTCCGTGAGATCCAGCTCACGCTGCTGCACGAGATCGGGCATCACTTCGGCTTCGGTGAAGATGAGATGGACGCCTGGGAGACCGAGTTCGAGGGTCTCACGGACGACGAGACCGAAATCGACGGCTGACGGTTCACAGACGACCGTCGACGTCCGGCCTTCAACGTTCTTCCACATCGATGTCGTGCTCTCGGGTCGGATCGATCTCGAGATACACCGACAGCCACTTGACTCCGAGATAGAACGGGACGGTGTCCAGCGCGGCGATGACGAACTTGAAGGCGTAGCCCGTCACGATGAACAGCGCGAGCTGTCGGGCGAGCGGTTGGTCTGGATCGATCGGCAGGGCGTGGGCGTAGTAGTGTGTGATCAGGATGACCGCCGTCGTGTCGACCAGCTGGCTGACCATGGTCGAGCCGTTGTTGCGCACCCACAGAAATCGGCCCCGGGTCACCCGTTTCCAGAAATGGAAGACCGACACGTCACAGAACTGGGCCGCCAGGTAAGCGACCATCGACGCCGTCACCGCACCGAAGGTGAGCGCCCGGATCTCGAAGAACACCGGCAGCCGACCGGCCGCGTCGCGGAGCAGCTCGCCGGTCGCCGGATCCACCGGCTCGAAACCGGGCAGCACGCCACCCAGCCACATGACGAAGACCACCCAGATGTTGAGTATGAGGCCGACCGTGACGACGAAGTTGGCCCGCTTGCGGCCGTAAAACTCGCTGATGAAATCAGTGCACAGGAACGTCATGGGGTACGGCAGGACCCCTACCGCGATGGCGAAGACCAGGGTGGTTCCGCCTTCCGTGGTGACCTCGGCCAGCTTGATGAACCGGCTGATGCCGAGGATGTTGAGCATCGCGAGCGTGCCGAGGAAGAGGCCGGAGAAGACCAGAAAGACCCGCTCACGCCGCGCGTGCAGCACCGAGGCCTCGATGGGGTGGAGGTCGTGGCTGTTGGACACTGAGGAGAGGATAGTCGATCCCGATCCCGATCCCGATCCCGATCCCGATCCCGATCCCGATCCCGATCCCGATCCGGCATGGTCACCCCGGGTTGTTCTGAATCGACGGATAGCCGCTGGGAGGTCGGCTGTCAAGGGCAAGACGAGTCGCCGCGGCGGCGACCCTTGACACCCGACCTCCCAGCGGCTGTGGGACCGCCATGAACAACCCGGAGGTGACCATGCACGACATCGGAATCAACAACCGGTTCGAGGTTCAGGAAAAGGCGCTCGAGGCCGCGGGAATCACGATCAAACTGGCGATGAGGGCACCGGCTTCATTGAGAAGCTTGGCGGATCAGATCGTCCGATC
>JASFPU010000100.1:0-8729 GCA_050115855.1 Holophagae bacterium | reverse complement strand
CTTCATCCTCGCTGATGCGCCGTACAAGGTCGGCGATTTCGTGATTCTCGATGGCGGCCTCCGCGGCGAGGTCCAGGAGATCGGCATCCGATCGACTCGGATCCTGACCCGCGACGACGTCGAGGTCACGGTACCGAACGCGGTCATCGCCAACGCCCGCATCGTCAACGAGACCGGTGGGCGCTGGGACAAGATGCGGGTGCGCGTCAAGGTGTCGGCGGCGTACGGCAGTGACATCGATCTCGTGCGCGAGGTGTTGCTGTCGTGCGCGGCGGATGCGCCGAACCTGGCGGACGAGCCGACGCCGCGGGTTCGCTTCAGGACGTTCGGCGACTCCGGGCTCGACTTCGAGCTGCTCGCCTGGATCGAGCAACCGCTGTTCCGGGGGCGGGTGCTCGACGATCTCAACTGCCGGGTGTACAAGGCGTTCAATGCTGCGGGAATCGAGATTCCCTACCCGAAACGGGACGTCTACGTCAAGCAGCTGCCGTCCCGTGGGGTCGATGGCGACGGTGAAGGTGCCTGAACGCTGTGCGCTGGCGGCCGTTGCGGTTTCGGCGGCGATCTCGCTGACCGCCGGCTGCGCGCACCGACCGCCGCCGCCGCCGATCGAACCGGTCGTGCTGGAGCGCGTGCCGGTCGATGCCTGGCCCGACATGACCGATGACGGCGAGCCCGATTCCCTCGCCGCGGCCTGCGCCGCCACCGGCGGGTATCTCGACCAGACTCCGGCCGACCGCGTCTTCGCATTCGGCGCGTATCGCCGGACCGCCGGGGAGCTCGAGCTCGGGCTCCGTCGCGCCTGCGACATCGTCATGTCGGGCGGTGCGGCCGGCGAACGGCAGCGGCGGATCCAGGATGAGTTCATCCTGCTCCGTTCGACTGGCAGAGACGGTACGGGCGAGGTGCTGTTCACCGGGTACTTCGAACCGTTGCTCACCGCCCGTCGCGTACCGTCAGGGCGTTTCATCCACCCGGTGTACGGCGTGCCTGACGATCTCATCACCGTCGATCTCGACGACTTCGGAGTCGCCGCCGAACCGAGCCCGTTGGTCGGCCGGGTCGAGGCGCGTCGGCTCGTGCCCTATCCGGATCGCGAGGCCATTGACTACGACGGCGCGCTGACGGATGGCGTCGAGGTCCTCGGCTTCGTTGACGACCCGATCGAGCTGTTCTTTCTCCACGTCCAGGGCTCGGGCACGCTGGTCTTTCCGGACGGCGGCCGGCTTCGGGCGGGCTACGCCACGTCCAACGGTCGACCCTACCGGTCGATCGGTCGGTTGCTCATCGACGAGGGTGCGGTCAGCCGTCAGCAGATGTCGATGCAGGCGATCACCGACTACCTCCGCGATCACCCGGAGGACCTGAAGCGTGTGCTCAGCTTCAACCCGTCGTACGTCTTCTTCAGGCCGCTCCCGGCGGCCGGCGGGCCGCTGGGTTGCTACGGCGAGCCGCTCACCGGCGGTCGGTCCATCGCGACCGATCGGCGTCTGTTTCCGGCGCCGGTGATGGCGTGGGTCCGGGCCACCATTCCCGGTCACGACGGCGATGAACCGATCGCCCGGTTCGTGCTCAACCAGGACACGGGGGGCTCGATCCGAGGACCGGGTCGCGTCGACCTTTTCTTCGGTCAGGGAGATCGGGCGGGCGAGATCGCCGGCCACACCAAACACATCGGCGAGCTCTACGTTCTGCTGCCGAAGAGAACGGCGGATCGAGCGCGCCACGAGCAGCGCGAGCGATCGATGGCACCAGGATCAAACGTGACGCGTTGACGGTGGAGCAGCGGCAGCCGGTCGCTCGTCCGCGTGCCGCATCACGAAGCTCTCGAGCTGGTCTCCTCCTTCGCCGGTGATCCGCACGAATCGAACGCCGAGGCCCGACGTGCCCTCGCGGATCGGGTTGGCCCGCCGTACGACCTCTCCGGTGCCCTCGACCAGACGCCGACCGTCGGGAATGCCGAAGAAGAAGCTGAAGCGCGTCCCCGGATCGAGGCTGTCGTCGCCGCGGATCAGCATGCCGGTCCTCGAGATGTTGACGGTCTGGTAGAGCGCGCGGTTGTGATTGTGGTTGATCTCCACCTTGAGATGGACGAGCACCCGGAGTGAGATGCGCGGTGCGACTTCGAGCAGGTCGCCGATCGCCTGGTGCAATCGACCCTCCGGCCAGTCGGTGCTGATCGCCCGGTTGACGCCGAGGTCGACCATAGCCAGTGCATCCTCGAGGTGGTCTGGTTCGGCGAGCAGAACGAGTGCGGCCTTGCGGCACCACGAGCCGTCGCGTCGAAGCGATGCGATCAGGTCATCGAGGGCGAGCTCGCGCAACGGATAGCCGACCAGCACGAGCTCGAACGACGTGCCGAGCACGAGGTCGAACACCACCGGTGACGCCTCGGCGGTGTGGACGTTGAACTCCGCCCGCCGGAGCATGGGTGCGATCCGTTGCAGGGCGTCGGGCTCGGCGCCGACCACGAGCACGTGTCGTTGGAAGGTCCCCACACCTCAATCATACTCGCAACCGGTGTCGATTCAGTGATGTTCATCGCTTTGAGCAATTTCGAGGGAGGCCGCGGACGTGTGCTAGGATTCGACGTTGAATGGACGATCGTGCACAGCCCGGATCCGGGGTTTTTCGTCAACGCGACGGCGGCGGAGTGTCATGGACACACCTCCTGAGGTGACCACCCTGGCGGACGGCCGGACCCGGCCGAAGGTGAGCGGTCTGGTCACCTGCTTCAACGAAGAACACAACATCGGCGACTGCATCGAGTCCATGCAGTGGTGCGACGAGATCATCGTCGTCGACTCGTACTCGACCGATCGGACGGCCGAGATCGCGAGGAGCTACGACAAGGTGCGGTTCTTCCAACGGCCGTACTTCGGCGCTGGAGCCCAGAAGAACTGGGCCCTCAAGCACGTTCGATGCCCCTGGGTATTCCTGCTCGACTCCGACGAGCGGTGCACCCCGGAGCTCCACCGAGAGATCGAGGATCTCCTCGCCCGGGGACCGGACCACCTGGCGTACACCATCAACCGGGACGTCTTCTTTCTCGGCGCACGGATCAGACACTCGGGCTGGCAACACGACCGCGTCGCGCGCCTGTTCAGGACCGGAACCGCATACTACGAGAATCGTCGCGTGCACTCGCTGCTCCACACCACCGGCGAGGCGCCCATCCTCGACCACTCGATGGAGCATCACATGGTCGACCGGAGCTTCGACGACTACGCGTTCCGGCTCGCCAAGTACGGGTACTGGGGGGCCGCCCAGGGCTGGCGCGACGGTCTCCGTCCGGGAGTGCTCGACGTCGCCTTGCGTCCGCTGTGGCGCTTCATCCGGACCTACATCGTCCAGCTCGGGATTCTCGACGGGGCTCGTGGGTTGGTGTTCTGCGCCCTGCAGTCGTACAGCGCCTACATGAAGTACGCGATTCTCTGGGGTTGGCGGATCAACGAAGCGCGCGGTATTCCTCCGCAGCTGCCGGACTTCGACGACGACGACGCGACATGGGAGGGGCTCGGCGGCCTGGAATCGGACGACGAGGGGACCGGCAGCGTCAAGCCGAGCGCGGGCTGAGCGCGAGAGAAGACTGCGACATGTGGCAGTTTCTCCGGCGCCTCGGTCCCTACCTCAAGGACTACAAGGGGAGGATCGGCCTCGGCTTCGTCGGAGGTGTTGTCGGAGCCTCGGCCACCGGTACGGTCATGTACCTGATCAAGGACGTGATCAACGAGATCTTCATCGCCAAGGACGAGGCGATGCTCCGGCTGCTGCCCGCGGTGGTCATCCTGCTCTTCTTCCTCGCCGGAGTCGGCCGGTACGTCCAGGCGTACGAGTTCAACTGGGTCGGTCTGGACATCGTTCGCAGGCTGCGCGACCGGTTGCTCGGGCACGTGCTGCGATTCGACCTGGCGTTCTTCAACGAGTACCACGGCGGCGAGCTCATCTCCCGCGTCACCAACGACATCAACCGCATCCGGTTGGCGGTGACCCAGCAGATGGCGGTGGTCTTCCGCGAGAGCCTGGCCGCCGTCGCCTTCGTCGTCGTGGTGATCGTTCTGAGCCCGAGGCTGGCGTTCTGGGGTCTGGTGGTGCTGCCGCTCGCAGCCTGGCCGCTGGCGATGTTGGCGCGGCGGTTCAAGCGGATCATGCACCGGTCGCAGGAGAAGGACTCGGACATCACGTCGCGACTGGCCGAGATCTTCAACAACATGGAGATCATCAAGGCGCACTCCACCGAGCGTTTCGAGCTCGGTCGCTTCGAACGGGACAACCTGGAGTTCCGGCGGATCAACATGCGCGGTGTCCGGACCCGCGAGCTGACCAATCCCCTGATGGAGTTCCTCGGTGCCATTGCGGCCGCGTGCGTCATCTGGATCGGCGGACACGAGGTGATCTCGGACCGCATGGAGGCCGGAGACTTCATCGCCTTCGCGGTCGCCCTGTTCAGCCTCTACAACCCGATCAAGAGGGTGTCGCAGGCGTCGAACCAGCTGTTCGAGGCGGTTGCGGCGTCGGAACGGATTTTCGACTTGCTCGGGCGTCAGCCGAAGATCGTCTCGGGGACACGGCCGCTCGACGGGCCGATCACCTCGGTCGTCTTCGATGATGTGTGCCTGTCGTATGGTGAGGTCCGGGCGCTCAGAGGCGTCACCCTCGAGGTCGAAGCCGGTGAAACCGTGGCGCTGGTCGGCGACAGCGGCGGCGGAAAGAGCTCGCTTGTCAACCTGGTCCTGAGGCTGTACGACCCGACCGGCGGCAGATTGTTGATCAACGGCATCGATGCTCGCGAGCTCGACCTCGGCGAGCTGCGGAGCCGGATCGGTATGGTGACGCAGCGGGTCTACATCTTCAACGACACGGTGGCGGCGAATGTCGCCTATGGTCGCGAATTCGATCGCGATCACGTCGAGACCGCGCTGCGCCGGGCGGGCGCGTGGGATTTCGTGTCGGCCATGGATCACGGCGTCGACTCGGTGCTGTCCGAGTTCGGCGCCAACCTGTCGGGCGGGCAACGCCAGCGCCTCGCCATCGCCCGCGCCGTGTACCGGGATCCGGATGTTCTGATCCTCGACGAGGCGACGTCGGCGCTCGACAACCGTTCTGAGGCTCTGATTCAACGCGCGCTCAGGGAGCTGACCGGCGACCGGATCACCTTCATCATCGCCCACCGGCTGTCGACCGTCGATCTGGCGGACCGGATCCTGGTGCTCACCGGCGGCAGGATCGTCGCCGCCGGTGCCAAGGACGAGCTGCTGCGCGACAGCGAGGAGTACCGTCGGATCGCGACCGCCGGGCTCGATGGCGAACGTCCCCCGGAGCACGACCGCTGACCGCGGCATCCGGCGCCAACGCGAGCTCGAGGGATTCGTGAGGTTTCGTCGCGGCGGTGGTGAAGCGTCGACGGGACGACGATGTCGCGACGGACAACATTCGCATGTGCCGTCGAGCCTCGGACGTGGATTCCGAGGATGTGCACGGATGTGCTGTCGTCGTACTGCTCGATCCAGGGGGTTCAGACGTCCACCTGTCGTGATCTCTGTCACGAAGGGGCGTCAGGCGCGGCGATCGACGTCGTCCGCTGCCGGCTCCGCGAACGCCTCGTCGCCACTGGAGATCACACCGGCTGCGAGAGCGAACAGAGCGAGCGGGATCTGCTTGTGCAGGTACGGGTCGCCGAAAAACCCGACCAGGTAGACGCAGCCGAGCGCCACCGCCGCCGAGCGGAACTCCGGGCTCAGGTAGCGCCCGCCGAACAGCGCGACGAAGATCCCCAATAGCGAGGCCAGGCCCAGCAGGCCGAGCTCGGTCACCACCTGGAGGTACTGGTTGTGCATGTGCGGGAACCACCCGATCGCCTCCTTGAGCTCCGGAAACTCGGTGTCGAGCAGGTACCGGAACTCCGGCATGTTCGAGCCGATACCGGTGCCGACCAAGGGATGCGAGCGGACGATCTCGAGGCCGACGATCATGCCGGCGACCCGTTTGCCCTGGTTGCCGACGATCTCTCGGTGCACCACCGCCCGGTACACCTCATCCGCCCCGGCGTCGATGCGCGACTGGAAGCGCGGCACGACGAGGTAGATCCCGACGCCGATGACGACGACGGCGATCGCGGCCCCGGCACGGATCCACCAGCGCCTGCCGTGGAGCAGGAACGGAACCAGGATGATCATGGTCGCGATGACGGCCAGCTGGCCGCTCCGACCGATGTTGAGGACGAGCCCGCCGAGGAAGACCAGCAGCGCGGCCGTCCAACCGAGCTTCGACCGCCAGCCGTTGCTGCCGAACGCGAGGTGGACGACGACGAGTGTCGCCGCAACCGCCAGCACGATGCTGAAGTCCAGGTGGGACATGGTCACGGCCGGATTTCCCGGATGGGTTCCGCGCAGGTGGAGATCGCCGAGAATCACCACCGGCATCATCGACACCGCCAGCACCGAACCGGCAAAGAACGCCAGCGCCGCGCGCCGGGTCGTCGCCCGATCGACGCTCGAGGCGATCGCGGGAATGAGCAGCAGGTACAGGTACTTGCGCCAGTACTCGAAGCCGGAGGCCGGATGATCGGACCACAGCAGCGAGATCAGGTTGACCGCCAGAAACACCAGCACCGCGAGCGTGAGCCGGTGCCGGGCGAGGCGCCGCAGCCGATCGCCGAGACCGCCCTGGAAGAACCACAGAAGGAGAACCAGGATCGCGGCCAGACTGAGCCAGGCGCGGTACATCGGCACGGAGAAGGCGAGCACGATGACGACCCACCGCAGAACCTCGTTCACACTGCGTGGTTTCATTCCGCCGTGCCCGTGCCTTACCGATCGAACCTCTCGACGGCGTCCAGGATGTCGCCGACGGTGTTCATGGCGTTCGCGTCATCGTCGGAGATTTCGATGTCGAAGTGGTCCTCGAGCTCGACGAGGAGCTCGAGTGCCTTGGCCGAGTCCATGTCGAGATCGGCCACGAGCTCGGTGTCGCGGGCCAGCTCGGTCGTGGGCAGGCCGGCGACCCGGGCGATGATGTCGATGGCGTCTCCGGTGCGGCTCATGTCTGGTGTCACTCCTCCGCGCTGCATTGTACGCACATCGCCCCGGCGGTCGACTGATCGCGTCACCGCGTTCGGCCGATAGTCTCCAGCGTGCCGTCGACGTACCGACGGCGCAGCTCGCCGCGCTGCATCTTGCCGCTGGTCGTGCGTGGGATCCGACCTCGCCGGACGAATACCACATCGGCGAGGGGCAGACCGAGGGCGCGGCCGACCCTGACCCTGACCTCCCGGTCGAGCTCGTCGAGGCGTTCGGGGTTATCGGTGGTGACCTCGATGGCGAGCACCGCCTCCTCTCCGCCGGCGCCGTGGACGACCGAGAACGCGGCCGAGCGAGTCAGTCCGCCGCCGCCGGTGGCGCCGTCGGCGATCCGTTCGATCTCGTCGGGCATCAGGTTGTGGCCGTGGACGATGAGAATGTCCTTGATCCGTCCGGTGAGGTAGAGCTCACCGTGATGGACGAAGCCGAGGTCCCCGGTGTGATACCAGCCGTCGACGAGGCTCGCGGCGGTCGCGGGCTCGTCGCCTGAGTAGCCGGCGAACAGACCGGGGCCGTCGACGCAGACCTCGCCGACAGCGTCGTCGTCGAGCGCCCGGCCGTTCGGCGAGCGGATCTCGATGCGGGTGTCCCGGACCGGGCGCCCGACGCTCACCACCTCGGTCAGGTCGAATCCGGCGTCGGTGCCGCCCGGTGCCGGCAGGGTTCTGACGCCTCGACCCTCGTCGTCGAAGGTGACGGCCAGGGTGGCCTCGGCGAGGCCGTAGCACGGCAGGAAGCTCTCAGTCGCGAAACCGTACGGAGCGAAGGCCGCAGAGAAGGCCTCGGCGGTCTCGCGGCGGACCATCTCGGCGCCGGTCAGCGCGACCTTGAAGTTCGACAGGTCGGCGCCGTCGAGCTGCCCGTGCCGCAGCCGCTCGACACACAGCTGATAGCCGAAGTTCGGTGCCGTGGCGAAGGTCCGGCCATTCCTGCCGAGCTCGCGCAACCACGTCATCGGCCGTGCGAGAAACGACTGCGGCCGGAGCAGATGAAGCTCGAGACCGGCGAGGAGCGGCAGGAAGAGACAGCCGATCAGCCCCATGTCGTGGTAGAGGGGCAGCCACGACACCATGGTGTCGACCCAATCCTGGACGGGGGCGCCCATCCGACCTCCGGCGCCTTCGCTGCACGCGGCCGGGTTGTGCACGGCACCACGGTGAGTGATCATCACCGCCCTCGGTGAACCCGTCGAACCGGAGGTGAGCTGCAGGAAGGCGATATCGTCGGACCCGATCGGAGGTGGCGTGAACCCGGCCGTCGGGGACACCTGCGCGAGCTCCTGGAGTGTCACACTCCCGGTTGCCGCTCGCCGATACCCGCCGGCCACCGCCTGGTCCCGGAAGCCGTCGCTCGTGACCACCCGGCGAGATCTGATGGCGGTCATCACCTGCTCGACCTTGGCGAGCTGCGTGTCGGCGGCGGCGAGCCCGGTGGCGGCCGAGCTGGCGACCGGCCATGCGCCGCGCAGCAACAGGCCGAGCCACGCCTCCATCCACTGCCACGATGTCGGCAGAGCGACCATGACGGGCTCGCCAGATCCGATCCCCAGGGCGTCGAATCGGGCGGCGGCCGTGGTCGCCAGTGCGTGCAGCTCTGCGAAGGTGCGTCGCTCCGGGTTGCGGCCGCGACCGTCGAAGATCGTGATGCCGC
>JASFPU010000099.1:0-8745 GCA_050115855.1 Holophagae bacterium | reverse complement strand
CGCGAATCGAGCTCGCCGGGCAGGCCGACCTCGGCACCGGCACCGTCGACGGTCGGCTCGACGCGATGATCGCGCCGTCGATCGCCAAGCTGATTCCCTACCCGGTGCAGATCTTCGAGCCCATCCAGCTGTCGGCGGTCGCGTCCGGCTCGCTGATGCAGCCCCGAGCCTCGATCCGCATCAGCCACCCGGACGGCGTGCTGGTCGTGCGCGACCCGCCGTTGCAGATCCGCGACCTGACGCTGTCGGCCGAGCTGGCGGATGGCGTGCTGTGGGTCGAGGACGGCACCGCCGAGGTCAATCAGGGGCGGCTCGAGCTCGCCGGTGGTTGGGATCCGGAGAGCGGGCAGGGCATCGTCGCCGAGGTCGACAACGTCGTGGTCTTCGCCGAGGGCGTGCTGACCCAGTGGACTGGAACGGTGGCGCTCGAGCCCCAGCCCGACCGGCTGGCGAAGGTCACCGGCGAGCTCAACCTGGTGGGCGGCCTGTGGGATCAGGATGTCGATGTCGGCGGCATGATCTTCGGCCCGACGTCGCTCGATCCGGGGCGCAGCGACCTACTCGACGACGTGGTGCTCGATCTCGACGTTCGGGGTCGGGGCGTGGTCCGGGTCGAGAACAACCTGGGCCGCTTCGACGCGCGGTGGGACGTGCTCCGGGTCGCCGGCACCGCGGCCGCGCCTCGGATCCGTGGCGAGATCAAGATCGCCCCGGGCGGTCGGCTCAGCCTCGCCGGTCAACAGGTCAACGTCCGGCGCGGCAGCCTGGTCTTCACCGGCGATCCGGGCGTCGATCCCGTGGTCAACATCGTGCCGGAGTCGGACGTCGCAGCGTTTGGCGGTGCAGGCGACACGATCGACACGACGAGCCTCGCCGCTCAGGGCCTGGTCGGCGGTCTGGCCGGCGCCCTCGGCTTCGAGAACGAGACCCTGCAGCCGGCGGACATCTCGGTCGAGGTCGAGAAGGACTCGTCCCAGCAGCTCATGATCGGTCAGCGCCTGAGCCACAACATCGCGCTGTTCTTCGCGACCAACACGAGCGACGTGCAGGACCGGACGTCGATGGTCCAGATCTGGCACCTGCCCGGGCTCAAGGGGCTGGCGATCCAGGGTTACGAGAAGACGCTGACCGACGAGTTCGGCGGCAACGCGATCCAGCGCTTCCAGTGGGGCGGCACGTCGCTGTACGCCGACCGCGCCACCATCCGCAAGCTCAAGCTCGAGGGCGACTGGCCGATCAGCAAGCGGCGGCTCAAGAAAGCGACCGGGTTCCGGCGCGGCCAGCCGTACGACTCGTTCCTCACGTTCGTCGCCAAGGTCCGGATGGAGCGTGAGCTGGCGGGCGCCGGTTTCCAGGAGGCGACGGTCGACGCCCGCGCCGAGGAGTCGAACAACGCGTGGACGATGTTCTTCTCCATCGACCCCGGTCCGCGACAGGAGGTCGTCTTCGAGGGCGCCGAGCCGCCGCGCCGGATCCGTGAAGAGGTCACTGCGGCGTACCAACCGCCGCCGCTCGAAGCGGTCGGCTTTCACAACATGTCGAGTCTGCTCGACCGCTTCTACGATGCCGAGGGTTACCCGGAAACCCGGATCACCGTCGAGCGCCGCGGCGAGGTGGTTGTGGCCGAGATCGATCGCGGCTCAAAGACCGAGCTCACCGGTCCGGTGCTCGCCGGAGCGCCGGACGAGGTCGAGCAGGCGGTCCAACGACGCCTCGGGTCGCCGACCGAGCTCGCGTTGCTGCCGAAGGATCAGGAGCGCGCAAAGCGGGTCGTCGGGCGCGTGCTGGACAACCTGGGTTACCCGGACGCTGAGGTCCGTTCGGTGACCGAGGTCCGGAGCGACCAGGGCCGAGCGGAGGTCCGGATCGAGGCGGATCTCGGCGCCCGGGCCGTGGTCGACGAGCTCGTCGTGACCGGCGAGGACCCACTCGGACTGACCGGCGCTGACGACTTCGGGCTGCGTGAGGGCCGACCGATCGACCGGACGACGGTGGATCTGGTGGCGAGTCAGATGCGTGCCTCGTACGACGCCGCCGGGTACTCCGACGCCCGTGTCACCGGGTCGATGACCGAGCGCGACGAGGGGGGCTGGCGGGTCGAGGTTCACATCGAGCCCGGCCGGCGGCTGTTCGTGCGCGACATCGAGATCACCGGCCTGAAGTACACGAAAGAGAAGGTCCTGCGTTCGGGCATCGCGGTCGGCGAGGGCGAAATGTTGCGCAACCCGGACCTCGACACGACTGCGGTGCGCATCGCCAACTTCGCGACCGTCGATCGGGTCGATGTGCAGACCGTCCCGCAGGGGACCGACGGCGCCAAGGTCGAGCTCGACGTCACCGAGAAGGCGCGTTGGACGACCGAGGTCGGCGGCGGCTGGAGCACCGAGCGCGGCGCCCAGGCCCGGTTCGGGCTACGCGACGACAACCTGCTCGGCCGCGGGCTGAGCCTCAACCTGCGCGGCCGCTGGGACCGGACCGAGTGGCTCGGCTTTCTGGTCGCGTCGTGGCCGCCGCGGCCCGGGAAGCGTCTGTCCTTCACGTCGACCGTCGGCTACTCGAGCGGCGACTCGCCGACCGTCCCCGACGAGCTCAACGAGGACGAGGCGTTCTGGAGCTTCGAGGTGACCCGGTGGCTCGGGGGTGGTGACCTCGCGATCGGCACCGCGGGCGAGCAGATCACCGGCTACTACCGGTTTTCGAGGACGCACATTTACGAGAAAGAGCCGGATCCGAACGCGATCATCCCGCGTGATTTCACGTTCAATCTCGGTCTGATCGGCGTCCGATATGTCCACGACCAGTTCGACTCGCCGTTCGACCCGACCTCCGGCTACGGGGTCATCGTCGATGCGGGCTACAGCGACAGCTTCGTCGGCTCGGACTCGGACCTCGCGTACTGGACGATGCTCGCGACCGGGTCGATCGCCACCGGCGCGCCGTTCGAGTCGACCTGGCTGCAGACCCTGCGGCTCGGCATCTCCGAGCCGCTGCGTGATCTCGCGCTCATCGAGCGCGCCAGGTTCTTCGCCGGCGGTCAGGGCTCGATCCGGGGCTTCGACCGGAACTCGGTCGGCCCGGTGATCTTCACCCTGGACGGGTACGATCCGACCGGCGGCGGTGCGCTGATGATTCTCAACAACGAGCTTCGGCTTCCGATCAAGGGCGGCTTCCGGGCGGCGTTCTTCGCCGACGTCGGCCAGGTGTGGCGGAGGTGGAGCGAGGCGGACTGGGACCTCGCGGTCGGCGCGGGGGTCGGGGTCCGGTGGGCGACCCCAATCGGCCCGGTGTGGGTCGACGTCGCGTGGCCCGTGGTCAACCCGGACATCGTCATCCCCGACTGGGCGAACCCGGAGGGCATCCGGCCCATGAGCTCGTCCAAGCCCAAGTTCTACGTTGGCATCGGCCGGCCGTTCTAGCGCGAAGCCGTCAGCGATCAGCCGTCAGTTCTCAGCTTCATCGCAGCGGAGTGACCGCGGATCACGCAGATCGGCGCAGATGACGTCGCATCTCATCGCATCTCAACGCAGTGACGCACAACATCGCGGCATCGCACCCCAACGCAGAGGCGCAGAGGCGCAGAGTCATCGCAACCGTTCCGGTCGGCGGAGCCGGCGCCGGTCTTCGACCAGAGCCACCGTGGAACCGCCTGGCCGCTCCGAACACGAGCGTCCGTTGCGGTGGCTGCGATGCTTGGCGTGCTTTGCGGTTTCGCGGTTGATGCCCGCGGCGCTTCCGTGCGCTACCGCATGGCGGACAGCACCGCCATCGCCGTCTTGGCCTCCGGCGCGTTCGGTGCGAGCGCGACGAACTGGTTGAAGTCCTTGAGCATCTGGTCCTTGCGGCCGAGCTTCTCCCACGCGAGCCCCCGGTAGAAGTAGAGATGGGCGAAGCGCGGGTCGACCGAGTGGACGTCGTCGAACGCCTTCTTCGCCGGATTCCACCTCTCCTGGAGCAGGTAGGCGAGGCCGAGCTCGAAGTTGACCATCGCTGGGTCGAAGCCGAACCTCGCGGCTTTTTTGAGCGAACCGATCGCCTCGTCCGGTTTCTTGAGCCGGACGAGGGCAGCGCCGCGATAGTAGTGGGCGGTGGGATCTCGTGAGTCCTTCTTGATCTGATCGGCCGCGAGATCCCGGGCCATCGCCCAGGCCGCTCTCGCCTGGTCCGGCTTCTCCAGCCAATCCAGGACCTCCCCGCGGCAGTACTCCGCGATCGGATCGGTCGGGTCCCTTTTGACCTGTTGATTGAGGATCTCGAGACCCCGCTTCACGGTGTCCTGGTCCTGGTTGACTCCATAGGCGGCCATGAGAAATGCATGCGCCGTCAGGTAGGGCTGTGATTTCGAAACATCGTCGGACTTGTGGTGGTTGAGGGTCGTCTCCGCCGCCTTGGGCCGCCAGCCTACGGTCTGGGAAAGGGCCTCGTCGCGAACCCGGTCCGCGGCGTTCTTCTCGGGTTCATCAGCGAGCGACGGGACGGCGGCGGCGGCGACACAAACCGCCACACAGAAGATGACCACGCGGGTGTGAAGCATGTTGACCTCCAGTCGCGATTCTCATGGGGATGATCGCACAGTTCGACGGCTCAAACTATTGCTGATGTCGATCGTGTCCCTGTAGGCTCCCCACGGAGCCCCCGTGCTGACCCCCGAACGACGCCGCCGGATTCTCGGTCTCGGCCTGCCGATCATCGGCGGGATGATCTCGCAGAACGTGCTCAACCTGGTCGACACGGCGATGGTCGGCATGCTCGGTGCCGCCGCGCTCGCGGCGGTCGGCATGGCGAGCTTCGCCAACTTCATGGCGTCGGCCTTCGTCACAGGGCTGTCGGCCGGGGTTCAGGCGATCTCGGCCCGGCGTCTGGGCGAGGGGCAGACCGAGCGGACGGCGTGGGCGCTCAACGGCGGGCTGGTGCTCGCGGTCGCGCTCGCGGTTCCGCTGTCGGCGGCGCTCATTCTGGCGGCTTCCGACATCTTCGGCTTCCTGGTCGACGATCCCGAGGTGGTGGTCCTCGGTGTGCCCTACTTCCGTGCGAGGCTGGCGGCGATGGTGGCGCTCGGCGTCAACTTCGCCTTCCGCGGCTACTGGAACGGCGTCAACCTGTCCAAGGTCTACATGCGGACCCTGCTGATGATGCACGCTTCGAACATCGTGCTCAACTGGGTGCTCATCTTCGGCCACTTCGGCCTTCCGGCGCTCGGCGTCGCCGGCGCCGGCATCGGTTCGGCGATCGCGACCTTCATCGGGTCGGCGCTGTACCTCGTGCAGGGGCTCAAGCTCGCCCGGGACAACGGGTTCCTGCGCCGGCTGCCCGACCGGACGACGGTCGTCACGATGCTCCGTCTGTCGGTGCCCACCGGCCTCCAGCAGTTCTTCTTCGCGTCCGGGCTGACCGCGTTCTTCTGGATCATCGGCAAGGTCGGCACCGCCGAGCTCGCGGCGTCCAACGTCCTCACCCAGCTGCTCCTGGTCGCCATCCTGCCCGGCCTCGGCCTCGGCATGGCGGCCGCCTCGCTGGTCAGCCAGGAGCTCGGCCGCGGTCGGCCCGACGACGCCCGGGACTGGGGCTGGGACGTGGCCAAGCTGGCGACCGCGGGCGTCGGAACGTTGGCGCTCGTCGGTGTGCTCTTTCCGGATCTGCTGCTGCGGCCGTTTCTGCACGACGCCGAGACCCTGGCGTTGGCGCGGCTGCCGCTTCGGGTGCTCGGGGCGACGATGAGCCTCGACACGGTCGGTATGGTGCTCATGAACGCGCTGCTCGGCGCCGGCGACAATCTGCGGGTCATGATCGTGTCGGTCAGTATGCAGTGGCTGGTCTTTCTTCCCGCTGCCTACGTCATCGGGCCGGTGCTGGGCTCGGGCATGACCGCAGTCTGGGCGGCCTACGTCGCCTATCGGATCCTGCAATCCGGGGTCTTCGCGTTGCGCTGGCGGTCGGACGGCTGGACCGCGACGATGGTCTGATAGGCGTCGGCTGCCGCACGGCGGCGTGGGATCGAGGGCCGGTGGTGGTAGTCTCGGCCGTCGGCAACAGTCTGCGTTCGCCGCTTCGGTTCCGTCTCCAGGGACCGGAAACGACCCTGCGGCGTCGATCGTCCGGCTGGGAGTCATGTATGCGATTCACCAATGTGTCCATCCTCGGGGTCGCCCACGTCGACGCACCGCATCGGGTGTCGTCCGAGTCCATCGAACGGCGTCTGGCCCCGACGCTCGACCGGCTCGGCATGCGGCCGGACCTGCTGCGCGATGCCTCCGGTATCCTGGAACGACGCTACTGGGACGAGGGCGTCCAGCCGAGCGACGCGGCGAGCCGGGCGGGCGAGGCGGCGCTCAGCGCTGCGGGTGTCGAGCGCGACCAGATCGGCATTTTGATCAACACGTCGGTGTGCCGCGACTACGTCGAGCCGTCCACCGCCTGCATCGTCCACGCCAACCTCGGCTTGCCCGAGACCTGCATGAACTTCGATCTCGGCAACGCCTGCCTGGCCTTCATCAACGGCATGGACATGGTCGGCAACATGATCGAGCGGGGTCAGATCGACTGCGGTCTCGTCACCAACGGCGAGTCGAGCCGGCTCGCGGTAGAGAGCACCGTCCATCGGCTGCTCGACCCCGACGTCGACGAGCCGACCTTCCGGGCCCACTTCGCCACGCTGACGCTCGGCTCGGGCGCGGCGGCGATGGTGCTCGGCCGGACGGACGGCGAGGACGGGCACCGTTTTCTCGGTGGCGTCAACCTGGCTGCGACCGAGCACTGCCGCCTGTGTTACGGACAGGTGGACGGCATGGTCACGAACACCCGGGAGCTGCTCGTCGCGGGGCTCGATCTGGCGCGCCGGACCTGGGAGAAGGGGATGGCGGAGCTCGGCTGGTCGCCCGATCACTTCGACCACTTCGTCATCCACCAGGTCAGCCAGACCCACACCGAGAAGTTCGCCGCGATCCTCGGCCTCGATCTCGGCAAGGTCTTCCGTCTCTACCCCGACTTCGGCAACATCGGGCCGGCCGGCGTACCGATCGTGCTGTCGAAGCTGGCCGAGGCCGGCCGGTTGCAGCGCGGCCACCGGATCGCGCTGATGGGCATCGGCAGCGGGCTCAACTGCACCATGGCGGAGGTGCTCTGGTGATGATCTTCGAGCGGTGCGCACGGTGCGTCGCCCGAGCCTCGATGAGATGACTATGAAGAGCATCGCCAACGACCTGTACCCCTTCTCACCGAACGTCATCGAGCTCGGCGGCCTCCGGCTGCACTACGTCGACGAGGGGCGGGGAGAGGTCGTAGTGGCGGTGCACGGCAACCCGACGTGGTCGTTCTACTACCGTGAGCTGATCACGGGTCTCCGGGACGACTATCGGGTAATCGCACCGGATCACATGGGCTGCGGTTTGTCGGACAAACCGGACGACGCGATTTACCCGTACACTCTCGAGCGGCGGGTCGCCGACTTCTCCACCTTGATGGACCGCCTCGCGCTCGATCGGGTGAACCTCGTGGTGCACGATTGGGGTGGCGCTATCGGCTGCGCCTGGGCCGGCCGCCATCCGGACCGGGTCGAGCGGCTCGTGATCCTCAACACGGCGGCGTTCCACCTGCCGCCGGACAAGAAGCTCCCGTGGCAGCTGTGGTTGGTGCGCGACACGCCGCTCGGCGCGCTGATGGTGCGCGGCCTGAACGGTTTCGCGCGCGGTGCGACACGTCTCGCGTGTACCCGACGGCCGATGTCGAAGGAGGTCCGGGACGCCTACTGTGCGCCGTACGACTCGTGGGCCGACCGCCGTGCGGTGCTGCGCTTCGTCGAGGACATCCCGCTCGCGCCGGGCGACCCCGGGTACGACCTGGTCACCGAGATCGCCGGCAACCTCGCCCGGCTGGCCGACACGCCGGTCATGATCTGCTGGGGCGACCGCGACTTCGTCTTCGACCACCACTTCCTCGCCGAGTGGCTGCGGATCTTCCCCGACGCCGAGCTGCACCGGTTCGCCGACGGCGGGCACTACATCCTCGAGGACTACGGCGACGAGATCATCCCCCTGATCAGAGACTTCCTGACCCGAAACGAACTGGATTAGTTCTCTTTTTCTGCCGTCTTCTTTCTCCCTCTGTCGACACTTTTCGGTCATTGACGAGCTTCAGAGGGAGAAAGAAGACGGCAGAAAAAGAGTCGGGGTGGCGTTCGGGTTCGCAGAAACCTCGATGACGTGTTTCAATACCCACACCATGGGAGATCGAGTCAACATCGCAACCGCGGTCAGCGACATGGCGGCCAGGCAGCCGGAGGCCACCGCGGTGGTCTGCCCGTGGGGCCGGCGCGGCGGTTCGTTGACCTACGGCGAGCTCGAGGAGCGGACGTCCTGGGTCGCCGCCGGCCTCGAGGCGGTCGGGATCCGCCGCGGCGTTCGAACCGTGCTCATGGTGCCGCCCGGCCTCGACCTGTTCGTGCTCGCCTTCGGTCTCTTCAAGGCCGGTGCGGTGCCCGTGCTGGTCGACCCGGGGATCGGCCTCGGCCACCTCAAGTCATGCCTCGGCAACGCCCGGCCCGAGGCGTTCATCGGCGTCACCAAGGCGCACGTCGCCCGGGTCGTGATGGGCTGGGCCCGGTCGACCGTGAAGTACCGCGTCACCGTCGGCTCCCGGCTGCTCTGGCGCGGTCACAGCCTACGCGGGATCGAGCTGCGGGGCCGCGCCCTTGGGGGTCGTGACATCGCCGAGACGACGGCGGACGAGACCGCCGCCATCGTCTTCACCTCG
>JASFPU010000098.1:0-8766 GCA_050115855.1 Holophagae bacterium | reverse complement strand
GTCGAGCCCCAGGATCTCAGCTGCGATCACCGCGTTATCCGGCCTGGGGTCCTTCACCTCACCGGCGTGGAACGTGTCGCTCGACACGCTGAGGTCGGCGACAGCGAGGTCCTTGAGCGGACCGAGCCAGAGCATCGCGTCGGGGACGTCGGTGGCCCAGTAGCAGTTGGTGACGACCCCGGTCCTGAACCCCCGGGCGTGGGCGTGGCGCAACCCCTCGACGAGCATCGGATAGAACAGAAAGGGCTCCCCGCCTTCGAAGTAGATCTCCTCGATCGTGCCTAGCTCGGCCGCCTGGTCGAGAATCTCGAGCAGGGTCTCCAGACGCATGGTGCCATCGGCGCGCGGGCTCGACCAGACGAAGCAGTGGTCGCACTCGTAGGTGCACTGGTAGCTCAGGAGGAGGTGGATCCCGGTCAGCGGCATCGTCCGCTCCGTGCTTCTGATGGCGGTCGTTTGAGCGGACCATCGCCGTGCGGGCCGTCCATCCGCTCGGCCCCTCGGCGCGCGACACACCGGGATCGCCTCACCCTACTGCGGCCGTGATTCGGCGAAGAGGGAGAGAAGTCGACGCATGTGGACCTCCTGTCGTCGAGAGGATCGTCTCAGGTCGAAAGACGGCTTTGATGACAACATCGGTCATGGAGGCGTTGCTGTCAAACGGCGCCGCACGGCGGCCGAGATCGACAACGACGGTACTGTCGTGTGGCGGCCCGGGTGGCGGTTGCCGCACCGCCGGTCAGGTCGCCCGCACCGACGAACCAAGAGTCGACCGTAACTATTGCGGACGGAGGCTGTTGCATTCGAAGGTCCTTAGTGCTATATATCGTGATGTCACGATATGAGAATGTCGAATCTCGACCACACGGCGGAGATCTCGCGGGCGCTCGGCCACGCCGCCCGGCTCCGGATCCTCGCGATGCTGCGCAGCGGCGAGCTCTGCGTGTGCCAGATCACGGAGGTGCTCGAGCTCGCCCAGTCGACGGTGTCGGGTCATCTCAGAGAGCTTCGGCGCGCCGGGCTCGTCACCGAGCGCAAGGACGGACGCTGGGTCTACTTTGCCCCGTCCGACGATCCCGAGGCCGTGCGCTGGCTCGATGCCGCGCTCACGACCGCAACTGGTGATCCCCGACTCGAGGCCGATCGCGCCATGGTCGAGGAGCTCCGGACGCTGCCGCTCGAGGACGTCTGCCGATTCGGCTACGAGGAGGCCAAGAGAAGAGCCGTGGAACCCAGCCCGTCGACAACGGCGAGACGGCAATCGGACAACGCCAACTCATGAGAGCGAGAGAACACGTGGGCACGGGGCTGTCACAGCTCGACCGCTACCTCACGGTGTGGATCTTTCTCGCCATGGCCGTCGGCGTCGCCTGGGGTGTCGTACAGCCGTCGATCGCCGGATTCTGGAACCATTTCTCGGTCGGAACGACGAACATCCCGATCGCCATCGGGCTGATCCTGATGATGTACCCACCGCTGGCCAAGGTGCGCTACGAGGAGATGGGACGCGTGTTCCGCGACGCCAAGGTGCTGGCGCTGTCGCTGGTGCAGAACTGGATCGTCGGGCCGGTCCTGATGTTCGCGCTCGCTGTCGCGCTGCTCGCCGACCGCCCCGAGTACATGGTCGGGCTGATCATGATCGGGCTCGCCCGCTGCATCGCCATGGTCATCGTCTGGAACGAGCTGGCGCACGGCGACACCGAGTACTGCGCCGGTCTGGTCGCGTTCAACTCGATCTTCCAGGTGCTGTTCTTCTCGGTCTACGCGTGGCTGTTCATCACGGTGCTGCCACCGGTGTTCGGGTTGACCGGCGTGGAGGTCGACGTCACGATCGGTCAGATCGCCGAAAGCGTCGCGATCTATCTCGGTATCCCGTTCGTCGCCGGCATCATCACCCGGTACACGCTGATCTCGGTCAAGGGCAAGCCGTGGTACGAGCACACCTTCATCCCGAAGATCAGCCCGATCACCCTGGTTGCGTTGCTGTTCACCATCGTGGTCATGTTCTCCCTCAAAGGCGAGGTGATGTTCCAGCTGCCGCTCGACGTGGTCCGCATCGCGATCCCGTTGCTGATCTACTTCGTCGTGATGTTCCTGGTGTCGTTCTTCATGTCGAAGCGGGTCGGCGCCGACTACCCGCGGGCCGCGACGCTGAGCTTCACCGCCGCGTCCAACAACTTCGAGCTCGCCATCGCGGTCGCCATCGCCACCTTCGGGATCGACCACGGCGCCGCCTTCG
This sequence comes from Holophagae bacterium, assembly GCA_050115855.1. Classification (GTDB taxonomy): domain Bacteria; phylum Acidobacteriota; class Thermoanaerobaculia; order Thermoanaerobaculales; family Sulfomarinibacteraceae; genus JAHECW01. The sequence continues at coordinate 6,527 of JASFPU010000098.1, read as the reverse complement.
CCGCGGTCATCGGACCGTTGGTCGAGGTGCCGGTCCTCATCGGTCTTGTCAATGTCTCGTTGTTCCTTCGCCGACGGTTTTTCGAGAGCGGCGAGGTGCACCGGGTGTCGCCGGAACCGGCCGGCTCGTAACGAGGGCCTCGAGATCGACCGGGGATCCGGCCGACAGCGATGGTCCCGGTTGACATCGATGCTGCCCAGCGGAGCTCGACTTCTCCCCGAGACACGGACCGATCGCCGGACCGCGGCCCGCGCGGGTAGAATGTCCGGGTTCGTCGAGCCGGACGACACCCGGGTGGACGGGCGACCATCGTCGGAGGAGTCACCATGTCGATGCTATCTCGCACCCGGATTGCGTTCGCGCTGTGCGCGGTCATCCTGCTGATGTCGAGCAGCGCGCTCCTGGCGGCCACGACCGACGGCGCGCCGTCACCCGAAGACTGCGCCTTGCTCGACGACCCGCAGACCCGGGCGCTGATGGACGGGTTGCTGTACAAGCTCCTGGTCGCCTGCGACCGCACCGACGAGCTCGGCCAGGTGCGGCAGGCGCCGGCCGAGCCCGTCGGTCCGGGCGGCGACGCCGGCCCCGACGTGCCGGTCAACGATCCGGGCGGCGACTCGGGCTCGTCGACCACCCAGAGCGAGACCTCGATGGCGCTCAACGAGGACACCGGAACGATCTGCGCCGGCTACAACGACAGCTACCACGGCAGCAGCGGCAACGGGTTCACCGGTTTCAGCAGGTCGGTCGACAACGGGGCGACGTTCACCGACCAGGGCGCCCTCGGGACGGGCAGCGGCGGCGATCCGGCGATCGTCTGGCGCCGGGCCGACGGCCACTTCTACTTCGCGGCGCTGCACTCCAACGGCCTCGGCCTGTGGAAGTCGACCGACGACTGCCAGAGCTTCCAGTGGGTCGGCAACCCGCACACCGGGTTCTCCGACGACAAAGAGCTGATGGCGGTCGACAACACCCCGTCGAGCCCGTACTTCGGCCGGCTCTACATGGTGTTCACCAACTTCAGCTCCGACGGCCGCATCTGGTCGCTGTACTCGTCGGACGGCGGTGTGACCTGGACTGGGCTGCAGGCGATCAGCGCCACGTCGAGCGTCCAGGGCGCCTGGCCGGCGGTTGCGCCGAACGGCGACGTCTTCGTTGGCTGGGTCAAGACCAGCGGCACGATCACCATCGAGATCGCGCGGTCAACCGACGGTGGCGCGACCTTCAACGCGGTGACCTCGCCGGCTGCCGGCAAAGAGTTCCCGCGCAACGCCGCGGCATCGAGCGCCTGCGGCCGGGCAGCGCTCGCCGGCAACATCCGGTACCTTCCGTCACCGCAGGTCGTGGTCGGGCCCGACGGCGTGCTGCACACGGTCTACAGCTACAACCCCGCCGGTGCGGACGAGTGCGATGTTTTCTACCGGCGCTCCACCGACAGTGGTGCGACCTGGGGCCCCGAAGTCCGGCTCCACGACGACACCACGACCACCGACCAGTTCTTCCCGACCCTGTCGGTCGGTGCGAGCAATGTCGTGTCGGCGACCTGGTACGACCGCCGGCTCGACCCGAACAACCTCCTGGTCGACCACTTCCAGGCGTTCTCGTTCGATGGTGGTCTGACCTGGCAGCCGAGCGAACGGCTGTCGGACGTCTCGACGCCGATCTATCTCGACCCCAACCTGGCCACCTGCTACCACGGCGACTACGACACCCACGTCCAGACCGAAACCCACGCCGTGACCCAGTGGGCCGACGACCGCAACATGATCAACGGTCACAACGACCCCGACGTCTTCTCGGACCCGGTTCCGGTGAGCACCGACTATCTGCTGACGGCGGACCCGGGCTCAGTCGACGTGTGCAGCCCGAACGACGCCCTCGTCGACATCGACGTGCTCCAGTTCCTCGGCTTCACCGAGCCGGTGACGTTGGCGGCGACCGGTGTGCCGTCGGGCGCGATCGCGTCGTTCGTCCCCAACCCGGTGACGCCGCCGGGCAGCAGCCAGCTGACCATCGGCAACACCGCCGCGGCGTCGCCGGGCAGCTCTGAGATCACCGTCACCGGCACGTCGACGCCGGGCGGTGCGGTGCACGACACGTCGATTCGATTCAACCTGTACGACGCCGGTCCTGGCGGTCTCGACCTGGTCGCTCCGGCCAACGGCGCGGTCAACCAACCCCAACGTCCGGACTTCGCCTGGACCGCCGCCGCCCAGGCCGCCAGCTACCGCCTGCAGGTCGCCACCGACGACACCTTCACCACGGTGGTGCTCGATGTCGCCGACCTGGCCGACGTCAGCTACGCGTCCGACGTCGACCTGGCGAGCAACACCACCCACTTCTGGCGGGTGCGCGCCACGAACACCTGCGGCGACGGCCCGTGGTCGGCGGTGTCGACCTTCGACACCGCCGCCCTGCCGGGCGACTGCGCCACGGGCACCGTGCCGGCGGTCCACTACAGCGAAGACTTCGAGTCGGGCGCGATAGGCTGGACGTCGTCGGCGGCCAGCGGGCCGAACACCTGGGCGCTGACCGGCGGCATCAGCGGCACCCACAGCGGCGCCTTCGTCTACCACGTCGACGATGTCGGCAGCATCAGCGACCAGCGCCTGGTGTCGCCGCCGATCGCGCTGCCGGCCGGCGGCTCGAACCTGACCGTTCAGTTCTGGACCTATCAGAACCTCGAGGCCAACGGGCCCGAGTGCTGGGACGCCGGCGTCCTCGAGGTCTCGACCGACGGCGGAGCGACCTGGACCCAGCTGCAGGACGCGGTGCTGCTCACCGATCCGTACGACGGCATCATCTCGTCGGGCAGCTCGAGTCCGCTGGCGACGCTGCCGGGCTGGTGCGGCAGCCCGCAGCCGTGGCTCAAGTCGGTGGTCGACATGGACGCGTACGCGGGTCAGCTGGTCCAGCTGCGGTTCCGGCTCGGCACCGATGTCGCGGTCAGCCGGCCCGGCTGGGACATCGACGACGTCGTCGTCCAGACCTGTGTCTCCGACGCGCCGCCGATGTTCGGCGACGACTTCGAGTCCGGCGACACCTCGGCGTGGTCGGCGACGACCCCGTAGGGCATCCCGTGGTGGACTGGAGCCCGCGCGACGTCGAGGATCTGCGGACCGCGGTCGGTCTGCTCGAGAGCCCGGGCTTCATCGCCCGGGTCTCGGACCTCGTCGGTACGCCGATCGAGGCGCTGCTCCGGCGGCTGCCGAGCGGCGCCGGACGGGCCGTCACCCGGGTCACCCACGAGTCGCTGATGGCGGCGGTCAACCTCGCGGTGCGGACCATGGACCCGGTCGAACGGCGGCGGCCGTGGGCGCGCCTCCACCAGGCCGCAGCCGGTCTGGCCGGTGGCGTCGGCGGCGCCTTCGGCCTGCTCGCGCTGCCGGTCGAGCTGCCGATCACGACCACCATCATCATGCGCTCGATCGCCGATATCGCACGCAGCGAGGGCGAGGACCTGACCGAGATCTCCTCCCGGCTCGCCTGTCTCGAGGTGTTCGCCATGGGCGGTTCGTCCGGCGACGACGACGCCGCCGAGTCGGGCTACTTCGCGGTGCGGACCGCGCTCGCCCAGGCGGTGAGCGAGGCGGCGAAGTTCGTCGCCCGGCGCGCGGTGGTCGAGGACGGCGCACCGGTCATCGTGCGGCTGCTCGCCCAGATCGCGGCCCGCTTCAACACCGTCGTCGGCGAGAAGATCATGGCGCAGGGCGTGCCGGTGGTCGGTGCGGTCGGCGGCGCGGCGATCAACCTGGCGTTCATCGACCACTTTCAGGACATGGCGCGCGGACACTTCATCGTCCGCCGCCTGGAGCGCAGCTACGGCGAGGACGAGGTGCGGCGGCGCTACGGCGAGCTCGCAGCCTCGGGGTGACTGCCGACGGTCAGGCGCGCGACGTTCGTCGCTCGAAGATGCGACCCAGGTTGAGGATCACGAACAGCATGAAGGCCATGGCGTACCAGCGGATCTCGAGACCCGAGACGATCCGTGCCGCCAGGAGGAGGAGCGCCGACACACCGGTCGCACCGACCAGGGTGGAGAGGTTGCTCGAGATCACGCCGGCGGCGGCCGGGATGGTGATCGCCAGGAACACCAGGCCGAGCACGAGCGGTGACGCGGCGAAGACGTATGGGTCGAGGGCCATGATCAGGCCGACGATGAACAGCGCCATCAGCGTGAGCCATCTCCACGGTGTCATGTGGATCTCCCTGGTCGACTGGTGTCGGTACAGCGGCGATGCCGAGAGCAGCGCCTGGCGCCAGAACCAGCGCCTCGCCGCTCGGGCGCCGTGCTGTGGAAGAACATCGGTGCCCGCCTCCTCGATGAGGTCGCCGACGATCACCTCCCGGTGGCGGCTCGGCAGCAGCAGCGCGAGCACGAGACGCTGCAGCGGGCCCGGGAAGCCGTCGCCCAAGACGTCGCGGTCGGAGAACGGATCGGTCACGGGTGCACCTCCCCGCAGGGGTCGAACCCGGCGATGCCGGATCGCATGGAATCGAGCGCGTCGAGCGAGCGCCGGAGCGCCTCGCGGCCCGACGGCTCGACGGTGAAAAACCGTTTGGCGCGGCCGCGGCGGGCGTGGTCGGCGGCGCCGAGGGTCGAGCGCACCAGCCCTTTGTCCTCGAGCCGGTCGAGGGTGGCGTAGATCGCGCCGAGCGACACCTCCCGCCCGGTCCGGTCCTCGATCTCGCGGCGAACGATCATGCCGTAGGCGCCGTCGCCGATCCGGAGCAGGGCGAGCACCACGAGCTGCTCGAAGTCACCGAGGGTCCGGCTGTCGCCCACTCACCCACCTCTGATTTCTACATTCTCGTAATTCATACATTGTATGAATAAATCCTCATCGATCGGTTGTCAAGGGGCGCGGGCGGGATTCCCCCGCGGGCGGGGTTGTGGTTTACTGGGCGGCCCGGCAGCGCTGTCCGTCGCGCCGGTTCCGAGAGACCTTCGTCGGAGGCATCACATGGTCCATCAGGCCGCCCTCGCCAACCCGCTCAGCCTCATCCTCGACAAGGAGCGCCGCGACTTCACCCGCGCCGACATGCTCGAGGTGATTCGAAAGAAGGGCATCGAGCGGCTGAGCTTCCACTACACCAGCCTGGACGGCAAGCTGCGCGAGCTCAAGCTGCCGTTCTCGGACTTCGCCCAGGCCGAGCGCATCCTGGCGTCGGGCGAGCGGGTCGACGGTTCGTCGCTGTTCCCGTCGCTGGTCGACGCCGCGACCTCGGACCTCTACGTCGTGCCGAGCTACCGCACGGCGTTCCTCAGCCCGTTCGATGCGGCGAGCCTGAACTTCATCTGCCGGTTCCTCGGGCCGGACGGCCAGCTCGCGCCGTTCACCCCCGACAACATCCTCGCCATCGCCCACCGGCGGTTCACGGAGCGCACCGCGCTCGAGCTGCACGCCCTCGGTGAGCTCGAGTTCTTCCTGATCCGCGAGGGCGGTCCCGAGAACTTCTCGGCGCACCGACAGATCGGCTACCACGCGTCGTCGCCGTTCTTCAAGGGCGGCGACGTGGTCAACGAGATGGTCCGTATCCTGACCCAGATCACCGGCGCGGTGAAGTACGCCCACGCCGAGGTCGGCTACATCGACTCGGTGCGGTCGAACCTGCCGCTGCTGTCCGGCCGGCGCGCCGAGCAGCACGAGATCGAGCTGCTCACCCGGCCGATCGACGAGATGGGCGATCTGGTCGGGCTGGCGCGTTGGATCATCCGCAACGTCGCCCACCGGCACGGCATGCTCGCGACCTTCGCGCCCAAGATCGAGGAGGGCGTCGCCGGCAACGGGCTCCACTTCCACCTCGAGCTGGTCAGGGACGGCCACAACATCATGACCGGCGCCGACGGGAGGCTTTCCGATGAGGCTCGCAAGCTGATCGGTGGCCTGGTGAGCTACGCCTCGACCCTGTCGGCCTTCGGCAACACGGTGGCAGCGTCGTTCCTCCGGCTTGTGCCGAACCAGGAGGCACCGACCCGGATCTGCTGGAGTCACAACAACCGGTCGGCGCTCATCCGGGTGCCCCTGGGATGGTCGAAAGAGAGCCACCTGGCGCGGGTCGTCAACCCGTCGGACGCCGACGCCTACGTCGACCCGCGTGGCCGTCAGACCGTCGAGCTGCGTTCGCCCGACGGCTCGGCGTCGTTCCACCTGCTGCTCGCCGGCATCACCACCGCCGCCGAGCACGGCCTGCTCGACGACGGCATGCTGTCGCTCGCCGAGCAGACCAACGTCGAGGGCAACGTGTTCTCGGACAAGGAGGTCATGGATCGGCTCGAGCCGCTGCCGGCGAGCTGCGTCGCGTGTGCCCGGTTGCTCGACGAGCGGCGGTCCAAGTACGAGCAGGGGGGCGTCTTCCCGCCGGGCGTGATCGACTATCAGATCCAGCTACTCGAGCACGAGGACGACGCCAAGCTCAACCGGAATTTCGCCCGCCTGCCGGCCGAGGAGCGCCTCATGGCGACCCGGGAGCTGATGCACAAAGACATCCACCGGCACTGAGCAGGGTCGAGCGGAGCTCGTCGG
>JASFPU010000097.1:0-8774 GCA_050115855.1 Holophagae bacterium | reverse complement strand
GTTGATTAAAGAGTTCGGAGCTTCGATCTGAGATGAACTGCTGACGGTCCGCCACACACGAGACAGAGCCCGGCAGGCTGCAGCGATCGGTTGTCCGGTCACTCGGACAGCCGCGAAAGATACACGTCAGGAGACCACCATGCCAGAAGCGAAAGCCTATTCCGCCGCGAGCGCGACCTCGCCACTGGAGCGCGACACGATTCAGCGGCGAGACCCGACCGATCGAGACGTCGAGATCGAGATTCTGTTCTGCGGCGTCTGCCACTCCGATCTGCACACGGTGCGGGACGAGTGGAGCGAGTTCATGCCCACCACTTACCCGTGCGTGCCCGGGCACGAGATCGTCGGCCGGGTCGTCGGGGTCGGCTCCTCCGTGACCGTTCACGAGGTCGGCGACCTGGTCGGCGTCGGCTGCCTGGTCGACTCGGACCACAGCTGCACCGCGTGCTCGGACCACCTGGAGCAGTTCTGCCCGAACGCCACCTTCACCTACAACTCGCCGGACGCCCACCTCGGCGGCGTCACGTTCGGCGGCTACTCCGAACGCATCGTGGTCGACCAGGCTTTCGTGCTGCGGATCCCGTCGAACCTCGATCCGTCCGGCGCCGCGCCGCTGCTGTGCGCAGGGATCACCACCTACTCGCCGATCCGCCGCTGGGGCGACATCAAGGGCAAGAAGGTCGGTGTGGTCGGGCTCGGCGGTCTGGGTCACATGGCCGTGAAGTTCGCCCGCGCATTCGGTGCGGAGGTGACGGTGTTCACGACTTCGCCAGGCAAGAAAGAGGATGCCCTCCGCCTCGGCGCCCACGGTGTCATCGTCTCCACTGATGCCGAGCAGATGCAGGCGCACGCCGGAACCTTCGACTTCATCCTCGACACCGTCTCCGCCGACCACGACGTCGCCGCCTACGTTCAGATGCTCGGGATCGACGGCGAAATTACCCTGGTCGGTGCGCCCGAGAAACCGTTCCCGGTCGCCGCATTCGCCCTGCTGTTCGGCCGCAAGCGCATCTCCGGTTCGCTGATCGGCGGCATCGCCGAGACCCAGGAGATGCTCGACTTCTGCGGCGAGCACGGCATCACCGCCGATGTGGAGGTCATCCCGATCCAGCAGATCAACGAGGCCTATGAGCGCATGCTGCGCTCGGACGTGAAGTACCGCTTCTCGATCGACATGGCGTCGCTCAAGGCGGAGGAGCGGTAGGAACAAACGGCTCCCGTGCGACTCGTCAGGTGGTCCGGTCTTCGGACGGTGTCACTCCGAAGTGCCGCTTGTACTCGCGGCTGAACTGGGCCGGGCTGTTGTAGCCCACCATCGAGCCGGCCTGACTGACGGTCGTGCCTTGCTGGAGATAGCCCTGGGCCCGGTTGAGCTTGGTCTGCTTGACGCACTGAATCGGCGACAGGTGCATGACCTCCCTGAACTTCTTGTGGAAGCCCGAGCTACTCATGTTGACCAGGGCCGCCAGCTGATCGATAGAGATCTGCTCTGACATGTTCCGCATCGGTGCGGCACTCCGACGGGCGTCAGTGCCGGTCTTTGCCGACTCGATGGACGCGGAACGGGATGCCCAGACGGCGCATCTTGGAGCGCAGGGTGTTGGGGTTGACGCCGAGCAGCTCGCCGGCGCCACCGGGGCCGTGGATCTTGCCGCCGGTGATCTCGAGCACGCCGCGGATGTGGCGCGCGGTGGCGGCGTCGAGGTCGAGGACGTCATCATCGGGCGAGGGCGCGGCGGGAGCGGGCTTGGCTCGCCCCGGCGCGGCGAGATCGTCGAAGCGCAGCGGCTCGCTGCGGTGGAGGATCATAGCCCGCTCGATCAGGTTCTCGAGCTCGCGCACGTTGCCCGGCCAGCTGTAGGTCATGAGCTGATCGATGGCGCCCGGGGCGAGGCGCGGGCTCCCGGCGAGCTTGAGCTCGGCGGCCTTGCGCTCGATGAAGTGCTGGACCAGGGCCGGGATGTCGCTGAGGCGCTCGCGCAGCGGCGGTACGCGGATCGGAAAGACGTTGAGCCGGAACCACAGGTCCTCGCGGAAGCGGCCCGCCGCCACCATCGCCTCGAGGTCACGGTTGGTGGCGGCGATGATGCGGATGTCGACCGGGATGCGCTCGCTCCCGCCGACGCGCTCGATCTCGCGGTGCTGCAGGACGCGAAGCAGGCGCACCTGAGCCTCGGGCGGCATCTCGCCGATCTCGTCGAGCAGGATGGTGCCGCCGTCGGCGCGCTCGAAGCGGCCGCGCTTGCGCGCCAGCGCTCCGGTGAACGCGCCCTTCTCGTGGCCGAACAGCTCGCTGTCGAGCAGGCTGTCGGGGATGGCGCCACAGTTGACGGGGATGAAGGGACCGTCGCGGCGCGGCGATGCGAGGTGGATCGCGTTGGCGATGACGTCCTTACCGACACCGGTCTCGCCGGTGAGCAGCACCGGGCTCTCGGTCGGGGCGACCTGGCGTACCTGGCGCATGGCCTCGCGGAGGCCGAAGTCAGCGCCGACGATCTCGTCGCCGGCCAGGCGCTGGAGCTCGCGGTTGAGGTAGCGGTTGTCGTCGGCGAGGCGGTCGCGCAGCCGCAACACCTCCTCGTGCTCGAGGACGTTGGACATGGCGATGAAGAAGGGTTCCTTGAGGGTCGCGTATAACCTGACGTGATCTTCGCTGAAGCGGTCGGAGCCCTCGGCGATCAAGGCCAGGGCACCGCGGGGCTCGCCCTCGACGATGAGCGGCAGGCTGAGCACCGAGCACACCGGTTCGCCGAGCGAGTTCAGCATCCGCATCGTGACCGGCTCGTCGTTGGGCCGGTTGATGACCAGCACCGGCGGCAGCTCACCCGTCGCATAAACCCCGGCGAGCTCGACCATGGCTGCCTTCGCCTCGTCCGAGAACGGCACCAGCACGTCCATCCGTTTGCCGCCGGTGGCGTCGGCGCGCGCCACCACCCGCATGGCGTGGATGTCGTGCTCGTAGGTCTCGAGGTAGATAGCGCGGGCGGGCAGGTGGCGGGCGAGGTAGCGGAAGCAGGCGTGCAGACCGTCCTCGAGCTTGAGGTGCCCGCACAGCCTGAGGGTGACCTCGCGGAAGAAGGTGTTCTCGTCGACCATGGTCCGGCTCCCGCTAATTGTTGCTATTCACAACTCTAGCTGAAGTTGTGATTTCAAACAACACTTGATTGTTATATTCAACAACCGCGTGCGTGGCAATTCTCGATGTGATTGAGAAAGGGCGACTTACAGACCTGGCACGCCACTCGCAGAGGACTGGGCCGGAACGGAAGGAGCCGGAACTATGAAGACCCTCATCTACGGCGCAGGACCCAGCGGCCAGTGCCGGCGCATGGCCTCGATCTGCTCCGGGATCCACGCCCGCACAGTCGGTCCGGAGCTCCTCGACCTGGCTGACGAACTCCGGTTCTCGGCGAGGCTCGCCAGGGCGCAAACGCCAGCCCTCGACGGGCTGGTCGAGAATGTCCTCACGGCCGAGACGGAGACAGATCAGAAGGAGGTGGCGTGATGTCACGGGTCCTCATTGCCGGCTCGACCGGCTACCTCGGCGGGTTCGTGTGCCGTGAGCTGAAATCGCGGGGCCACGTCGTGCGCGCTCTAGTGCGCTCGTCGCGCAAAGTTGACGGGCTCATGGGCTCCACCGACGAGATCGTGCGCGGCGAGGTCACGAAGCCCGAGACCCTCGCCGGCCTCTGCGACGGCATCGACGTCGTTTTCTCGTCGGTGGGCATCACGCGGCAGAAGGACGGGCTGAGCTTCCGCGACGTGGACTACCAGGGCAACCTGAACCTGCTGCGGGAGGCCCTGCGTGCCGGGGTCAAGCGGTTCGTCTACGTCTCCGCCGTCAACGGCCGGCAGCTGCGCCACCTCGACATCGTCGACGCCCACGAGGCGTTCGTCGACGAGCTGGAGCGTTCCGGGATCGACCACGCCGTGCTGCGGCCAACCGGCTACTTCTCGGACATGGGAGAGATCTTCACGATGGCGAGGAAGGGCCGGGTGTGGTTGATCGGCGACGGCAGCCGCCGTGTCAACCCGATCCACGGCGCCGACCTGGCAGTGGCCTGCGCCGACGCCGTCGAGGGCGGTCCCGCGTCGATCGACGTCGGCGGGCCCGAAATCCTGAGCTGGAACGAGGCCGCCGAGCTCGCCTTCGCGGTGCTCGGCCGGCCGGTCAGGATCTCTCACGTGCCCGAGCGGTTGATGTGGGCGGTGGTTCGCCTCGTCCGGCTCGTCAACCGCCACCAGGGGGAGCTGCTGGCCTTCTTCACCACCATGGCCACTACCGACGTGGTCGCCCCGGCCATGGGAAGTCGTACGCTCGAGGCTCATTTTCATGCGCTTGAGAAGACCGAACGGCAAGGGGAACCGCCGGTGCAGACGAAAGAACCGCACCTCGAATGCTGATCGTCGTCAACGCACCCGCACGCGGTGCCCCAGCATCGCTCGGAGCGAGGGTGCAGTGGGGTCTCGGCGACATTCAGCCGGCATCGGACCGGATCGTGCCCGGAGTCTCGTGGTCGTACTGGAGAACGAAATGGAAGTAACTCATCAATCCGTCGTGGTGACAGGGGCATCGTCGGGAATCCGCGAGGCCACCGCGCTCCATCTCGACGAGATCGGCAATGTCGTCACGAAAGCGCTGACGACCGCAAGGCCGGAACCCCACGACCGAGTCGGCCCGGGCGCTCGAAAGATGAAGATCCTCGCCCGACCCCCTGTGCGGCTGCGGGATCGCCTCTTCTTCAAGACCATCTACGGAGGACGACAGTCGTGACCATCCTCGAGATCATTCACCTGAGATCGTCCGCCGAGTCCATCGACGCGCTCACCGATCTCATCCGGGAGTCGATCTGGGTCGAGGGTCACGGCAGCGACGTGGCCACCCTGTACCGGCGCCACGGCCTCGAGACCGACGTCGCCGTTCACGTCCGCCACCGTGGCGAGAACGGCGGCGCAGCCTCGAGCGAACTTGCGGTCCTCCTCGCCCAGGCGCTCAAGGCGTACGGCCTCGTGGAGCACTCGGTGTGGGAGGAGATTGGTGGCGACGAGCCGAAAGACGGGGACCACTACCATGTCGAGAAGGAAGGGGCACCGCAGTGAGCCAGAAGGCGGCAGCGACCGGACCGGACGCGATGTTTTTCGTGGCCGTCGAGCAGGGCTTTCCGCAAGGCGAACGGATCCTCAGCGACGAGCTCGCCCTTCCCATCCTGCCCCTGGGGTCGAGAATCTGGGTGCGGCTGCTGCGACCGGTCAAGCGGTGGCTGGTCGGAAAGACCGAGGCCAAGGTGCCCGGGCTGTGGGGCGGAATCACGGCGCGGAAGAGATATATCGACGACGCACTCTCCGAGCACCCGGCGACCGCAGTGGTCAACCTCGGCGCCGGTTTCGACACCCGGGGCTGCCGCCTCGGCGAGCGCCGGGTGTGGGAGCTCGACCAGCGCTCCACGATCGAGGCCAAACGCAAGCGGCTACGGAAGATCTTCGGCAAGGTCCCCGACAACCTGACCCTGGTGCCTGTCGACTTCGACCGCGACGATCTCGGCACCGCCCTTGCCTCGCACGGCCACGAAGCGCGGACGCCGACCTTCTTCATTTGGGAGGGCGTGACCCAGTACCTCACCGAGGACGGCTTTCGCGCGACATTCAAGTTCCTGAAGGGTGCGGCTCCGGGCAGCCGGCTGGTCTTCACCTACGTGCCGGCCGACTACATCGAGGGCGAGAAGCTCTACGGCCAGGAGTTCCTGTACCAGCGCATGCGGATGAAAGACAACATCTGGCATTTCGGTATCGATCCCGCGGCCATCGACGGTCTGCTCGCCGGCTACGGCTGGCAGGTGGTCGAGCATCTCGGGTACGACGAGCTGGACACGCGGTACGTCAAACCCACCGGCCGCGATCTCGGCTGGATCGCGATCGAGCGGATCGTCCACGCGAGGAAACCGACTGGGGAATGACAGCGAAAACCGGTGCTGCCGTCCTTCACCAGTTCTCCACCACGTAGACGCTCGCGAGGTCTCGGAAGATCGCGTACGCGACCGTCGAGCCATCGCTCGCGACCTGCACCGCACCCACGACCTCCACTCCGGAGGGATCATGCGCCTGGATCTCCCGGAAGGTCTCTCGCGTGCCCGAGTCCGGGTCGAGACGAATCAGCCTGACGTGGCCACGACTCTCGGCCGACCTCTCGGCGATGAACAGCCATCCGTCGAGACCCCAGCCTGCGAGGGCGTCGCCGTCGAGCATTCCGGGCACCGGCCAGGGCTCGCCGCCGTCGAGGGGAAGAAGCTCCACACGCCCATTGCCACCCCTGATCGCAGCAGTGGTCCCGTCTGGAGAGAGGTAGAAGCGAGCTGCTAGATCCACAGTGACCGGATACGCCGAAACCGGTTCAGCCGTCTCGGTGTCGAGGTCGATTCGCCACAGCTGCTGCGCCTCGCCATTCACCGATCCGACGGCCACCAGGCTGGCTCCGTCCGGGTGCCAACGCACGAGGCTCGCCTCGAACTCGAGCGGCACATGGCGGGACTCGCCCGGTCCCGTTGGCCACAGCGTGAGCCGTGTTGTCGACCCCGTTTCTCTGCCGACCACCCAGCGCCGGTCGGGCGAGATGGCGAATGGATAGCCTTCGCCGATGTGCGCCAGCGGCGAGCCGTCGCTCGGCCCCGAAAAGACCTCGAGCTCCTCCCTGCCGCCCATCACCACGGTGACAATCTGACGTCCGTTTCGACTCAGATCGAAAGGAAAGGTGCCAGCACGGAGCGTGAGCTCGCGGCTTCCGGCGGCATCATCGACCCAGGTCTCGACCCGGCTTTCGCCGGTCGCGACGAGCAAGCGGCCGTCGCTCGCCATGTCCCAGATCCTCAGCTCCGTCGGTACCCCGATCCGCTGCTCGACGAGACCGTCCAAGGTGACCAGGCGAATCAGCCACCGCCCATTCTCCGCGCCGCTGAACACCACGCCTCGGCCGTCCGGAGTCCACGCGAGGCCGTTGATGTCGCCCCATTCGTCGGTGAGATGTCGGACTCCCCCGTCCGTCCCGACGACGGCGATTCTTCCCCCGGTATCGCGGCGGACCGGCCCGTCCACATAGGCGACTCGCGATCCGTCGGGTGAGACCGCCACGTCGTAGCTCTGGCCCGCCACCTCGGCGAGCACCCGTCCAGGTGGGTACTCGATAGTGCCGGAGTTCTCGAGCATGCGGGAGACCGCCAGCACGCCATCCGGGCCGAAGCTGCACGCCAAGGCGTTGCCGATGATCTCGCGTACGCCCCCGCCGGTGATGTCCGCCACCGCCAGGGTGCCGAGTTCAGAGGAAACAGCGAAGGAGGACAGGGGTGGTGAACGGATCAAGGCAACCCGGCCATCGGCCGACGCGTCGTGCACCCTTCCGTCGCCGAGGTCGACATCGAGTGCGGTGAGGCTGTCAAGGCGACGCAGGTACACCCGCGAGGGCTCGTCACCCCAACAGGCCGAGTAGATGACGGTGTGTTCATCCGGTGCGAAGGCGGCGCCGGTGATGGTGCCACGCTCGTAAGTGAGCCGCGTGAACTGTGCTGCCGATCGCGGTGGCTCGGGACGCAGCAGGCTCCAGCTCAAGGCGGCGGTCGCCAGCGCGCCGGCGATCGCGATCCAGCGCCAAGGGTTCGGTGTTCGAGTGGTCATCGGCGCTTCGGGTCGCTCGACCTCGCTGGAGTCCAGATCGAGCCGTGCATCGGCTACGTGGTGGATACGTTGGCGGGGATCCTTGGCCATGCAGCGCTCGAGCAACAGGCGAATCCTGGCTGGCGTGCCGGCCGGGATTCGGTCCCAGTCCGGTGTCTCCCGCAGAATGGCAGCCAGCGTGTCGCTGACGGTTTCTCCGGCGAAGGCCTGACTCCCGGTGAGCATCTCGTAGACCACGCAGCCGAAGGCCCAGATGTCGGCGCGGGTGTCCACCGGCTTGCCGCGCGCTTGCTCGGGCGCCATGTAGGCCGCGGTTCCGAAAATGCTCCCGGCACGCGTAGTCTCGACCGAAACGGTGGGCGAGTCGGCTATGGACTCCAAGCTGGTGGGCGGTCGCGAGGCCGACGGGTCCAGGGCCTTGGCAAGGCCGAAGTCGAGCACCTTCACGTTGAGCTGATCGTCGATCATGATGTTGGCGGGTTTGAGGTCGCGGTGGATGATGCCCTTTTCGTGGGCGTGCTCTAAGGCCTCGGCCACCTGTCGAGCAACAGCGATCGCGTCGTCGATCGTCAGGGGGCCTCGTCGCAGACGCTCGGCGAGTGTGAGACCCTCCACGAGCTCCATGACCAGAATGCTCGTTTCACCTTCGGTCTCGAAGCCGTAGATGGTGGCGATGTTCGGATGGTTGAGCCCGGCGACGATCTTCGCCTCACGCTGGAAACGGCGAAGTCGCTCGACATCCGCTACGAGCTCGGCGGGCAGGAGCTTGAGTGCCACATCGCGGTCGAGCGTGGTGTCCGTCGCGCGCCACACCTCGCCCATACCACCCGCGCCGAGGTGGGCGGTCACCTCGAAGTGAGCCAGCGTCTTGCCGATCATCCCTCGGTGTATCGGTTCGAGCCTAGCAGGTTCGCGGCGATCCTCGACGGAAACTCGCGGGACCCGGTTGAACCTGATCCTCCGGTTCACACGGACAACCAGCACGACAAGAGGCCGCGCTGGGTGGTGCCTGGGAGGGAGGATGGCGGGATGTGCTGTCGTGAGGCCGTGTACGGCCGGTGAAGCCGAAGGCAAACGCGACACGAATTCCGACCCCGGTTTGAACCAGTTTC
>JASFPU010000096.1:0-8799 GCA_050115855.1 Holophagae bacterium | reverse complement strand
CAAGGCAGTGGTGAGACACAACCTCCAAGAGCCGCCCACCGCCGAACTCCTCGCCGTCGGGAGACTCGCACTCGAGAACGCCGTCGGTGGCAAAGACCGCGATTTCTCCGGCGCCGATCTCGGCGTGCTGCATCACGCACTGCCATCGATCGCCGAACATGCCGAGCGGCAGGCACTTCGAGACCATTCTCGCGACCAGCTCTCCGGAGCCGTCGACGATCACCCCCTCGGGATGAGCGGCGTTGATGAACTCCAGCTGTCCGTCCGAGGGATCGAGCCTGGCGAGCAGCATGGTCACGAAGTGGTTGTCCTGAAGGTCGGCGAGCAGGAAGTCATTGAGGCCCGTCGTGATCGACACCAGATCCTGGGTCGTTCGGGTCAGCGAACGGAGGTAGGCCCTGGTCTCGGCCATGACCAGCGCCGGACCGAGACCGTGACCCGAGACGTCGGCGACGACAATCATCATCGCGCCGTCAGGCAGCGAGACGAAGTCGTAGTAGTCACCGCTGGTGGCCTCGGCCGGAAAGACCGCCCCGGCCATGTCATACCCTGGGATCTCGGGATCGGCTTCGGGGTAGAGTCGCTGTTGAACCTGCGAGGCCAGGTCGAGCTCGATCTCCTGTTCCTGGATCTTCCGCCGCTCAGTCATGTCCTTGTGAACCGACACGAAGTGGGTGATCTGGCCTTGGGCGTCGGTCATCGGCGTGATGGTCTGCTCGGTGTGGTAGAGCTCACCGTCCTTCTTTCGATTGATGGTCATCCCGCGGAAGGTCTCACCGCCGGTGATCGTGTTCCACAGGTCGCGGTAGAAGGCCTCGCTCTGACGGCCGGACTTCAAAATCCTCGGGTTCTTGCCGATCACCTCCTCGGAGGTGTAGCCGGTCGTCGACTCGAAGGCCGGGTTGACATACTCGATGGTCCCCTTCCGATCAGTGACGACCACCGCATCCGCGGTCTGCTCGACGACGTTCGACAGCCGCCGGATGCGATCCTCGTCGTGCTGGCTCTCGCTGATGTCGCGGAACACGATCACGCCGCCCTGGACATGACCTCGGCTGCTGAGCAGCGGCCCGCCCCGGACAAGAACATGGATGCCGTCCGGCGTCCGTGCATCGCAGGCCCTGGCCTCGACGTGGTCGATGGTCTCACCGCGGATCGCCCGGGCGAGAGGCAGGTCCTCCGCCGGGAACGGTTGACTCGAGCCCGGCAGAAAGAACCCGTGCGCCGCCGACCATTCTGACAACGTGGCATCCGGACGATAGGCGCCGGATATCGCCGCGGCCGCCGTGTTGGCGAACAGTATTCTGCCGTTTCTGTCGGCGACGATGACGCCGTCGTTGAGTTTCTCGAGGATGTGCCCGACCAACTGCGCGTGTCGACGCTCGAGTCGATCCCGCGAGCGCTTTCCACACACCAGCAGAAGTCCGAGCGCGAGCCCAGCTCCGACGACTCCTGCGATGACGGGAATCGGCGGATTCCGGGTGCGCCGCGCGTGGAGATCCTCGACCGATGGCGTGGCGCCGACGATCTCCGGACGACCGCCGCCGGCGGTCGCGTTCGGCGTCGTGCCCCGGGCCACGGTCGACTCGTTGTCCAGCGCTGCTGCAGGCTGACAGACCATCGGCCCGATTCCAGAACCGAGCAGCCACCAGGCGAAGAGCAGCCGCCGCAGTGCACGATTGACACACGAACTCATGACTCTCCCGGCCTGCCAGTACCGATTTTGAATACACTCCGTTGGATGTGGAAGGCTCGGTGAATATAGCACCTTTTCGAGGGCCAACGCTGTCGAGCGAAGGGGGGCGCGTCGGAACGCGTCGCCACAACTGCAGGGTGAGCCCGCCCGAAGCGAACATCCCGGAGCGACCCATACGGGAGCTCAAGGGTGTATGATGGGTGGAGCCGAAATCAGGCAACATCCCACTCGTTTCCTGCCGACGCCGTAAGCGAGGCTCTTGCCGATCCGGTTGAGGACTCGTGACAGTGGCGCGACCGGGGAGGTCCCGTGAGTGAATCGAAGATCGAGGTTGGTACCATCATTCGCCATCCCCGCCGGCCCGCGTGGGGCCCGGGTAAGACCCTCGCCGTCGGCGGCGGCGGTCAGGTCACGGTCTACTTCCGCGACATCGAGGAGACCAAGGCCGGTGACGCCGTAAAGACCCTGGCAACCAGAACTGTCGGCCTCGAGATCGCGGCGAAGCAGTCGGAGCCCATGCTCGACAGTCTGCCGCCGTTCGAGAAGGGCAGGTTCAAGGGTGTGAGAAAGGCCAGGTTGAGTCTCGAGGATGCAGTACAGACCTACCTGCGGAAGGAGCCCGGAGCGCTTGACGACCCTGCCGTACGCGACGCGAAACGTGCAGCCCAGGTCGGCGCTCACGAAATGTGGGTCGACCTGCTCGGCGATGGTCGCGGGGACGAGCTGCTCGATGCCGGCGAGGTCGACGACGCTCGACGACGCTTGTTGCAGATCGCTGCGGCGCCTGGCGTATTGAGCTCAGAAGAGGGCTCGGCCCTCGCGCGAGCGCTCGAAGAAGACCCCGATGCCGAGAGCTATCTGCGAGCGCTCTTCGACGTGACCGGACAGGATACCGCCGACCAGGCCACCTATCAGCGGCTCATCGGCACCGTCATCGAGTTGTCTCAGCACGACAAGAAGGACCAAGCAGCCACCTGGCCGGTGCTCACCCAGTTTCCGTGTATCGCCAGTCCGGAGCTGCACATCCAGCTGAAGCCGGTCACCGTTCAGAAATGCGCATCCCGGCTCAACTTCGACCTGCGAATGACGGCAGAGCTCAATTGGTGGACCTACCGCCGGCTGCTCGAGCTCGCGAGAATCCTGCTGGCGCGGTTGAAGCCCCTCGGCGCGGTCGACTTCTTCGATGTGCTTCCCTTCATGAGGGTGATTGCGGCAGCATGAGGTGCCCATTTTCGAGCCTTTGATTAAAAATATTTGAAATAAAAGAAGATATAGGCTATGATGGTCGCCTTGTTGCCGGCCAACGGGGCCGGCTTCTGTTTTGGAGGGCGCACGGCCCGCCACGATTTGCGAGACGGGCGCGCCACCACGACGCGACGCCCACGGAGATAATGAGAGATATGTCGAAGAAATTGTTTGTTGGAAGTCTGAGCTGGGACACGAACGACGAAGCGCTGCGCAATGCGTTCAGCCCACACGGTGAGATCAGTGAAGCTGTTGTGATCAGCGACCGCGATTCCGGTCGTTCCCGCGGTTTTGGTTTTGTCACCTTCGAAGAGGACGAGGCTGCGGACAAGGCCGTCGCGGCCCTCAACGGGACCGACCTCGACGGCCGCACCATCCGTGTCGACGTGGCCCAGGCGAAAGAGCGCAGCCATGGCGGCGGCGGTGGACATCGCGGAAGCGGTTGGTAGACCTCCCGCCCTCATCGTGAAGCCCCTCCCCGCGGAGGGGTTTTTTGTTGAGCGTTGCCGGCGGTTTCGTCATTCAACCTCACTCATGGAAGGGTGGTTCTCATCCACCCATTCCGTCACTCCGTCGGGACGAGCCGCCCGAGCTCGGTGAACCAGTTGAGGGTCAGGTTGATCTCGCCGACGCGCTCAATATCCTGTTCGAGCGATTTGCACATCAGGAATCTCCGACCGTCGGGTGAGATGTCGTAGGCCCTGAGAGGTATCCCCCTGAAGAATCTCCCCGAGAACAACTCTCGAGGCTGCCCGGCAGAGAAACCGTCCCTGAAACTGGCATCCACAATCATCATGGGTCGATCCCCGTTCGGCATTCTCGAACCCCGGAAGCAGAGCCCGCTGCCGTCGGGCATCCAGGCCGGTGAGAAGGTCACGTCCAGTCAAGTGGTGTACGAAGGACACTGCATAGATTCGTGAATCATGCGGCTACGGTGTCCGCTTCGAGCTCAGCCTCCTTTCCGGGAAGAGTAGGTGGTGGGTTGTCGGCGCCGACGGCGCGGACAGCGGCGATGGTGCCGAGGCTCATGTAGCGCCTGGTGATGCACCATTCCTCGTTCTGCTCGCAAAGGAGAGCGCCGACCAAACGGATGATGGCGTTGCGGTTCGGGAAAATGCCAATGACGTCGGTACGCCGCCGGACTTCTTTGTTGAGGCGCTCCTGTGGGTTGTTGGACCAGATCTGACGCCAGGCAGCACGGGGAAACGAGGTGAAGGCCAAGATGTCGTGGGCAGCGTCGTCGAGGAGTTCGGCTGCTTCGGGGAAACGCGTGCTGAGCTGGTCGACGACCGATGCGTGCTGCTTCCAGACCTGCTCGGCGTCCAACTGGTTGAAGATCGACCGCACGAGAGATGCGACCAGACCTTGGGCGGCCTTTGGCACCCGCGCCAGCAGGTTGGTCATGAAGTGGGTACGGCATCGCTGCCAGATAGTCCCCGGCAGCACGGCGCCGACCGCGTTGACGAGGCCCTTGTTTGCGTCGGAGATCACCAGTTTGACGCCGTTGAGGCCCCGTTCCTTGAGGCTGCGAAGGAAGTTCGTCCAGGCGGCCTCGTCCTCCGAGGTGAAGACGTCGACACCAATGATCTCGCGGTATCCTTCAGAGCTGACGGCTGTGGCGATCACCGTCGCGACCTTGACGACGTGTCCCGCTTCTCGAGTCCTGATCTGCATCGCGTCGAGCCATACGATCGGATACTCAAGATCCTCCAACGACCGGTTGCGGAAATCCGCGACGATCTCATCGAGAGTCTTCGCCATCTCGGATACCTGCGACTTGGAGATGCCGACGATCCCCATCGCCTCGACGAGCTTCTCCATCTTCCGTGTCGATACGCCATTGACGTAGCTCTCGGCGATGACGTTGACCAACGCCCTTTCTGAGCGCCGGCGTGGCTCGAGTAAGAAGTCCGGGAAGTACGTCCCTTTCCTAAGCTTGGGGATCATCAGGTCGATCGTCCCGACCCTCGTGTCCCACCGCCGGGGTCGGTAGCCATTGCGGTGATTGACCCGATCAGGGCTTCGCGATCCGCGCTCCGCACCGCAAAGCTCATCGGCTTCTGCACCCATCAATACCTGGGCAAACAGACGAAGCATTTCCCGCAGCATGTCATCCGCGTCCTCCTCGAGCCACTTGCGTATCTGACGAACGAGCTCCATCCTGTTCTTGGTCACTGCTGTTCTCCCTTCATAGAGGTTTGGTCATCTCTTGGAGAATCATGCAGTGGCCTTCTTCGTGCAAGGCCAGCGTGGCCTGTGAGGTTGTGGAAAGCGGGGCCCCTACCCCCCCCTTCCCACAGCCCATCACAGGCTCGACGACGACGATCAAGCCGTCTCTTCAGGCTTCTTACACCACGCCCGTGGACTCTACTCGCCGGGTCTACCCGACACCCGTTCACCCGTTAAGGGAGGCACCCATCCGCCTTGTACTGCACGTTCTCGTGTAGACTTGCCAGGAGTTTCGACAGGACAATCAATGATCGGCACCACCATCGACCGCTACACGATCGTCGAGCAGCTCGGTCAGGGCGGCATGGGCACCGTCTACAAGGCCAGAGACACGCTGCTCGAGCGGTTTGTTGCGCTGAAGGTGCTGCTGCCGGGCACGACTGCCGATCCGGATCGTCGTCGGCGCTTCCTGCTCGAGGCGAAGTCGGCCTCCTCCCTCAACCATCCCGGGATCGTCGCGGTGCATGACGTGATCGCCGCCGGCGGACAGGACGTGTTGGTGATGGAGTGGGTCCAGGGCGAGACGCTGGAGTCGCGTCTCGCCCAACGGAGGATGCCGTTGAGCGAGGCCCTCAGGCTGGGCATCGCCATTGCCGACGCGTTGGCGCGGGCGCACGCGGCGGGAATCGTGCACCGAGACCTCAAGCCGTCCAACGTCATGGTGACCGCCGACGGCGTCAAGATCTTGGACTTCGGCCTCGCCAAGCTCGTTGAGGCGCCGTTCTCGCAACCCGAGGCCCCGACCATGGCGCCCGAGGAATCATCGCTCACTCGGGAGCGCGCTGTCCTCGGCACCGTCGGCTGGATGTCGCCCGAGCAGGCTACGGGGGAGCCCGTCGACTCACGAGGCGATGTTTTCGCCTTCGGAGTGCTGCTCTACGAGATGCTGACGGGGGTCCACCCGTTCCGCCGCGGGACGGCGTTGGAGACCATTGCGGCGATCCGCGAAGACGAGCCCACTCCGCCGACCGAGATCGTGCCGGCCCTGCCTCCGGAGGTCGAGCGCGCGGTGCTGCGCTGTCTGCGCAAGAAACCGGAGCGGCGCTGGCAGAGCCTGTCCGACCTCAAGGCCGTGCTCGAGGACCTCAAGGAGGACACCGAGTCGGGCCGGACCGTTGTGCCGGGCCGGTCGGCCAGACGCCGGACAGTGCCGCTGTGGCTCGTTGTGGGGGTCGCGGCCGTTGCCGTGGCCGCGTTCGCAGCGGTTGTCTTTCTCCGACAACGGGAGCCGGCCGTTGTGCGGCCGTTGGAGCTCCACCGGCTGACCTTCGACGCCGGCGCCAGCATCGTCCCGGCGATCACGCCCGACGGCAACCTCGTTGCCTTTTCGTCGGATCGGGCCGGCGACGGAGGATTCGACATCTGGGTGCGGCACATCAATCAGCCCGAGCCGACCCGGCTCACCGACCACCCGGCGGACGACTGGCACCCGTCGTTCTCTCCCGACGGCTCGCGCCTGATCTTTCAATCGCAGCGGGATGGCGGTGGCATCTTCATCGTCAATGCCCTCGGCGGTGGGCTGCGCAAGGTTGCCGGCCCGGGGGTCTTTCCGCAGTTCACCCCTGACGGGGATCACTTCGTCTTTGCGGAGGACGTCGAATGGTCGCCGGGCAATATCCGCCGGATGTTCATCGCCGCCGTGCAGGGCGGTGCCCCGTCGCCCTTCGTTCCGGGCTGGGGCGTGTTGTCACCGCCGAACAGCACCGGGCCGGTTTTCTCGCCCGACGGCCGGCTGGTGATCTTCTCGGGAGCACCGGTGAACGATCCCGGCAAGACGGACTGGTGGGTGGCGCCGGTGGACGGCGGCGAGCCCTGGTCGAGCGAGGCGGTCGCGGCGGGCGTCATGATGGAAATCGTCCACTTTCCGTCGATCTGGCTCCCAGGACGACTGATCTTCGTTGCCGGCACGACCATCGAGGGGATGAACCTCTACCAGGTGGGGATCTCCGGTGACGGCCGCGTCAGCGGCCCGGTGGAGCCGCTCACCGCGGGGCCGGGGATGAGCTGGGTGCCGAAGGTGTCGCGCGGCGGACGCCTGGCTCTGTCGCGCTTCTACTGGACCATCCACCTCTGGGAGGTCGCACTCGACCCCAGGAGCGGGAAGGCGGTCGGGGCTCCCCGGCGGATCACCGACGACGCGTCGCCCAAATTCACCTTCTCGCTGACTCGCGACGGTGACCGGCTGGCCTACTCCACCTACGCCGGTTCCCGCGACGACCCGCGCAACGAGATCCACGTTCTGGACCGGACCACCGGGACCAAAACGGTGCCACTCGTCTACGCCATGGTTGTTCTGTCACTGCACCCGCGGCTCAGCGATGACGGCTCGTTGCTGAGCTGGCGGGCCCCGCAGGGTGGGGAGATGATTTCGTGGGTGGCGCCCACCGACGACCCGGCGGGCCGCGAGCTCTGTCGCGGGTGTCGCGTTTTCGATTTTTTCGCCGACGGGACTTCGGTCCTGGCAACATCGGGCAACCGGCTGGTGCGTCTTTCGATTGACGAAGCTGCAGAGACGGCAGTGCTCGAGCTCGGGGACCTGGTGCTGCTGGACGCTGATCTCTCTCGCGACGATGGGTGGCTCGCGATCCAGATCGGGAACCTCGACGGAACGGTGGCCGTGTACCTCGTTCCCGTGGAGGATCCACCCGCACCCCGGGACCGGTGGATCCGGATCGAGGAAGAGGGGGGCTGGATCGGGGCGCCGAGGTGGTCGGCCGACGGCGCCACGGTGTACTTCATTTCCGACCGGGACGACTTTCTCTGTGTCTGGGGTCAGGCGCTCGATGCGACCACCAGGTTGCCGGTCGACGATCCGTTCGTGGTGGCGCACGCGCACGAATCGGAAATGAGAATGCTCCCCTTCGCGAAGCAGATGTGGAACCTGGAGGTCGGCGCCGACCGGCTCATCTTCAACGCCGGCGAGTTCACCGGCGACGTCTACACGGCGATGCTCGACAAGGGCGATTGAGTCAGGCAGCGACGATGCCGCCGGCGTGGCAACCACGACGGAGCAAGATCGAGAATTCCGCGATCTTGAATGTCACCGTTTATCGAGGGCGTCGGACTTTCCGAAGTTCTCGAGCCTAAAGGACAGGTGCCACGTTCAATAGGACAGCTGCCACGTTCACATTTACACAATTGTGTGAGCGCGACTGAAGCTCGGCACAAGGGGTCGGACGACGCCACGAACGTTAACGGGAAGCCAGCAAATCAACAATTGTGAACGTGGCGTGCGCCGAGCAAAGCTCGGGGAAAGGGGGAAGAGATGACGTGAGATGAGTCACTCGGAAACTTTCCGAACAGATCCTGCGGGTCGAGTCCCGCCCGGCCAAGGTTGGCCACCAGCCGGAAGCGAGTCTTGCGTGGTGCTCGGGTAACCGTCACTGCGAAGCGTAGACAGCGAAGATGCAGGCCGTGTCATTGAGCCCCGAAATTCACTACTCGTGGGAGCCGACGCTGTGTCACGAGCGGAAGGCAACATCGCGAGCGCCGAATGGCCTGGCGCTCCGGTCCCGCCGGGGTCTGATGGGAGCAGGGCATGTATCGAGAGGATCTGACGGGAACTCGGGAGATCCTGTTTTCTCCGTCCTGGAAAAGCCGGTAGGGGAGCCGGGAGACCAAAACCCTGG
>JASFPU010000095.1:0-8803 GCA_050115855.1 Holophagae bacterium | reverse complement strand
GTTTTTCAGCAGCACATCGAGCTGCCGTGTGAACCCGATGAGCCGCCCCATGAGCTGGAGGCCTTCCTCGAACTGCTCGTCGGTCAGATCGATCGCCCGCGCCACGACGAGGTCGCCGTTGACGGTGACCTTGAACCCGGCGTGGGCGAGGATCGCCTCGAGCAGCTTCGCCCGACGCGAGCGGCGGACGATGTCGGTCACTCCCCCGGCGAACCTGAACGAGATGAAGCTGCGTTCGGGGCCCGGCCCGGCCCCGGCCTCGATGACCGTCAGGTGGTAGCCGAGCGGCAGGCTCAGGTTGACGTAGTCGGCGCCGAGAATCGCCAGGTTGACGCCGGGCAGGTTGTCGCCCAGCACGTCCTCGTTCGCGGTCCGGGTGAGGCTCGACATCAGACCCTGGAAGTCGACCGGGACCGGCTCCGTACTCCACACGTTCGGCGACGTGAGCCCCTGCCAGATGGAGCGCATCGGGCGCGACGTGATCTGGTCGGGACCGACGTGGGTCTCGTCCCCCGCTTCGTCCGCGATGCCGCCGCCGAGGTCGATCAGGACGAGGTCGATCGGCAGCGACGAGCGGAGCCGCTTGCCGCCCCGCCGCAGGAAGGCGCGCGGGTCCTGTCCGATCTGGGCCAGCGCCTCGAACGCCTTCTCGTGCATCAGACGCATCACGTCGTGCAGCGTGCGGCAGCCCTCCGGATTGAACTCGGGCGCCGTCGGGTCGGTCAACGTGAGCGGCGCGATCTTCCGCAACAGCCGCCGCAGCTGGCGGAACTCGGGCGTGAGGTCGAACGCGCGCTGGTCCAGCAGCTGGTGCTGGAGCAGCTCCTTCACCCGCCCGTCGTAGACCACGTTGCGCTCGGCATCCACGGTCACGACGCGACCCGGCTCGAGCAGCTCGGTCGCCGACGAGGCGCCGACGATCGTCGGCACCCGGAACTCGCGCGCCACCGTCGCCAGGTGGCCGGTCGCGGTGCCGATGTCCGTGACGATGGCCGCCGCCTCGGGAACGACCTTGGCGAGCGCCGGCGTGGCGGCGCGCGACACCAGCACGGCGCCGGCCGGGAACTCCGCGAGATCGGCGTCGTCGCGTGACAGCCAGACCGGACCAGCGCCGACGCCCCGGTAGGCGATGGTCCCGCGGTCGCTCATGACGACGGTGTGGCTGCGGGCGATGTCGGCCGCGTCGGGGCGCGGCAGGTGCTCGTGGCGCGACAGACGAACCGGCCGCGCCTGGAGCACCCACGGTTTGCCCGCGTAGTCCAGGCACCACTCGATGTCCAGCGGCGTCTTGAAGTAGCGCTCCAGGATGAGACCGATCTCGACGATGTGGGCGACCTGCTCCGGCGCCAGACAGGGCTCCCCCTGGAGCTCCATCGGCACCTCCAGAGCCGGGCCCGACGATCCCGACACCTGCATCATCTGCTTGGAACCGATCGTCTGCTCGACCAGCTCGTGCGGTGGCACGCGCGACACCCGGTAGGTGTCGGCGGTGGTGCCGCCCCCGACCACCGAGGTCCCCAGCCCCCAGGCCGCGCCGACCACCGCTTCCGCCCGGTCCGGAAAGTTGGGGTCGAGGGTGTAGAGCACGCCGGAGATGCGGCTCGGCACCATCGCCTGAACCAGCACCGGCATCGCCATCTCGGTCGAGAACGCGTCGGTTCGCTTCCGGTAGTCGAGCCCGGCCGGGTTGTAGAGGCTCGCGAGCACCTTCTTGTACGCGGACAGGAGCTCGTGCTGGCTGACGTCGAGGAAGGTGTCGTACAGGCCGGCGAAGCTCAGATCGCCGTCCTCGCCGAGGGCGCTCGAACGCACCGAGTACAGCGACTGGGCGCCGCCACCTTCACCGAGCCGGGCGGCGGCCGCCGCGAACTCCCGGCGGACGTTGGGCGGCACCTCCGCGCCGAGGACCAGCAGCCGGATCGCCCTGGACGCCGACTCGACGCTGCGGTCGCCCGAGCTCCACTCGTCGAGGGTCGAGCCGATCGCGTCGAACAGGTCGTTGTAGGCGAGGTAGTCCCGGAAGCAGCCGAGCGCCGCGACGAAGCCCGGGGCGACGTTGATCCGCGGCAGGTTCATGATTCTCGACAGGTTGTAGGCCTTGTTGCCGACGACGTCGTTCAGGCCCTCGTCGACCTCGCCGAGGACGTACAGCCTGCGCGCGTCGTGGACGGCGGGTGCACCCGACAGCTCCGCGTCGAGGCTCGCCACCAGCCTCTCGATGACCGCGGTGAGATTCGTGTACCGGTTGTCGGTCATCAGGTTGAGGTTGTACGCGCTGCCGCGGACGAGCTCGCGCAGCCGGGCGACGCTGTCGATCAGGTACTGCCGGTCGAAGACGAACTCACCGCCCAGCTTGCCGTCCATGTCGGCGATCACCTCGAGGGCGGCGTTGTTGTTCTCAATCACCTGCTGGAATCGCCGGAACAGGTCGGCGAAGGACGGCGCGTTGTGCTCGCGGCCTCGGATTCGCTCGACGAGCGCGGTGAGCCAACGACGAAGCCCCAACCTAGTGCGCTCCGACCCGCTTGAAGACGACACCGATGATGGCGCCCACCACGAGGGCGATGAGCACGCAGGCGATGCCGTAGATCAGCCCGTGGTCGATGGCGAGGTCGTGAATCACCTTGATGCCGTCCGTCTCCTCCACCCAGAGGTCGTCGGTGGTGCGGTCGACCACCCGTCCGCCGTCGAGCGCGGTGGTCACGATCCGGTAGGCGCCGGGGCCGATCGAGGCGGGCAGAAAGAGCGTCGCCCGGAACGTCCGCTCGCCGTCGACGGCTGGCTCGTAGACGACCGTGCCGCGGCGCTCTTCGTACAGTCCCTCCGAGCGTTTCAGCTTGAGAAACTGCTCGAAGATCATGTCTTTGTCGAGCGTGTCGGGACGGACGACGATCCCCCTTTCGAGGTGTTGGAGGCCGAGGTCGAGCTCGCCCAGGGCGACCTCCGGACCGAGCTCGTCGGAGGTCAGGAGCAGGTAGAGGTGGGGGGCGTACTCGAGCTCGACCTCCTGGACGTTCATCCACAGCGGGCCGACGCGCCCCTTCAGGTGGAAGCGGCTGGCCTCCTTCGGGCCGAAAATCTCGATGACGATCTCGGTCGAGGCGTCGGCGACGCCGGACAGCTCGACGTTCTGGCCGGCGAAGAACGCGCCGATCTTCACGCCGGGCGGCGACACCTCGAGATCGACGGCGTTCGCCGGCGTCGGGGCTGCGGCGGCGAGCGCGGCGAGCGCGACACCGGCGATCGTACGGAGCACACCTTGGCGCGCCATCGCTCAGTCCCCCCCGTAGTACGACAGCAGCGAGTGCGGGTGGTGCAGCAGGCCGAACAGCATGTTGAGCATCACCAGCAGCACGAGGGTCGCCAGGAAGATCTTGAGCTGGTCGGCCTTGAGCTTCTTGCCGAGCTTCGCACCGACCTGGACGCCGATCGTCGAGCCGATCAGCAGCAGCAGGGCCAGGATGAAATCGACCGTGTGGTTCTGGTGGGCCTGCATGATGGTGACGTTGGCGCAGGTGAACAGGATCTGGAACAGGCTGGTGCCGACCACCACGTGCATGGGCATCCGCAGCAGGTAGACCATGACGGGCACCATGATGAAGCCGCCGCCGACCCCCATGATCGCCGCCAGCACGCCGACGAAACCGCCGAGGACCAGCGGCACGATGGGCGACAGCTCGATGCCGGATCGCTCGAACCGGGTCTTCATCGGCAGGCTCCGCACCAGGCGGGCGTAGGCGCTCTCCTTCGACCCGGTCCGGCCGTCGTCGGGCTTCGCCGTCGCGCGCAGTGCCTGGAGGCTCTCCAGGAACATGTACGAACCGACGGTGCCGAGCATCACCACGTAGGTGATCTGGATCAGGAAGTCGGCGTTTCCCATCTGCCGGAGAATGTGGATGACCCGGACGCCGCCGGTGCCGCCGAGGACGCCTCCGACCAGCAGGTAGAGGCCCATCTTGAAGTCGACGTTGCCGAGGCGGTAGTGGGCGTAGGTCCCCGACGCCGAGGCCGCGACGATCTGGTTGGAGTCCGACGCCGCCGCGACCGTCGGCGGGATGCCGATCATGATCAGCAACGGGGTCATGAGAAAACCGCCGCCGACCCCGAACAGGCCGGACAGCAGCCCGACCAGGAAGCCGAGCCCGACGATGATCGGCAGGAGCACGCTGTGTTGCGCGATGGGAAGATAGACGTGGAACACGACTCGTCGACCTCTCTTTCGATCTCGTTCAGGCAGGCCCGAGTACGCACACGGCACCGTGTGGGACGCGCGACCAGAATCGACATGTAGCGTACAACGCTCCGCCGCCACCTGAGCCGACGCACCGGCCGGCGGCGGGCGGCGGATCGCACACCAACACCCTACACCCGGCGGGCGGGTCCGACGACCGGGGCTGCCGCATCCCGTCGCGCTGCAAGCTCACGACTCCCCCCCGACGTCGGCACCGTCGACCGCCGGCAGCACGACGGTGAAGGTGGTGCCCCGACCGACCTTGCTGTCGACCGAGATCCGGCCGCCGTGCTTCTTGACGATCCCGACACTGACCGACAGCCCGAGCCCGGTCCCCTTGCCGACCTCCTTGGTCGTGAAGAAGGGATCGAAGATGCGGGGCAGGTCCTGCTCCGGGATCCCGACCCCCGTGTCCTCGACCTCGATCTTGACGCGATCCTCGCCCTCGCGCCGGGCGCGGACCGTCAGGTCGCCGCCGTCCTTCAACGCGTGCACCGCGTTGGTGACCAGGTTCAAGAACACCTGCTGCAGCCCCTGCCGGCTGCCGTGGACGGGGGGGAGATCGTCGTCGATCTCGTCGTGCAGCGCCACGTGCGCGAGGGTCATGTGGTTCTCGGACAGCTGCAGCGTCTCGCGCAGCAGCGCCGCCAGGTCGAGGTTCTCGTGGCCCGCCGACTGGGCGCGCGAGAACTCGAGCAGGTTCTTGACGATCTCGCTCGCGCGCAGCGCCTGATCGAGCACATCCTGCATCATCGCCGCGCGCCGTTCGGCGCTCATCTCGCGCGGGCTGTTGAGCGCGTCGGCGGTGAGCACGATGTTGTTGATCGGGTTGTTGAGCTCGTGCGCGACGCCCGAGACCAGCGTCCCGAGCGAAGCGATCTTGCGCGAGTGGATGATCTGCTCCTCGCGGGCCTCGAGCTCCTGCGCCATCCGGTTGAACGCCTCGACCAGGTGGTCGACCTGGGTCGCGTCGGCGGCAGCGTGGGGAATCGGGCTGAAGTCGCCGCGGGCGACCTTGCCGGTCGCCTCCTCGATCATGCCGAGCGGCCGCACGACCTTCAGAATCGTGGTCCGGGCGAGCGCCATGAACAGCAGCAGCATCACCCCCATCGTGATCAGCGGCCAACGGAGCGAGCTGTTGGCGCCCTCGGCGACCTGCCGCCGCTGGCCTCTGAGCAGCTGCTCGGACGTCTCCACGATCTGCTGCCCGGTGCTGCGGAGCTGCTTCCTGGTCTCGGCTTCGACGGTGGTCGACGACGTCAGGCCGAGCGGATCGGCGAGCGCCGCGTACCGTCCCAGCGTGTCGTCGAGCCGGTCGAGCTCGGCATCGACGGCCGAGCCATGCAGCTCCGCGCGAGCGTCCGACGCGAGGGTGTGGGCCTGCTGCAGGTGGAACAGAATCGCATCGACGCTGGCGCCGTCGTGGTAGAGCAGGAAGTTCTTCTCGTAGCGCCGGATCTCGAGGATGTTGTCGTGCAGGTCCTCGATCAGCTCGAGATCGACCAGGTTGCGGTTCAGCGTCGCGATCTCGAGGTAGACGACCGGGATGTTGAGCAGGAAGATGAAGCCGCCGAGAAAGATGAACAGGTTGAACCGCGTCTTGAGCGTCATGCGGTCCCCCTCCGCTGCTCAGACAGCTGAAACCGTCTCGAGGTCCGGCGGCCGCTCTGCGGTTGGCCCCACCGTTCGCCGCTTCCGTGCGGCGACGAGGTCGTGGGACACGCCGCGGGCGATCGAGTCGACAACATGAGCAGAGCCGCCGCTTCGACGGAGAGTAGCACGACGCTCCGGAGGTCGCCGGGATCCAACCCACCAACGGTGACCGCCACTGCTGCACTGCATCGGCCGCCTCGAGACTGTCGACCGGGGCCGACGCCTCGACCGGCGCCGACCCGCCGGTTTGCTGCCGGACCGGTGGCTGCGTCATACTCGGGCCGTGGTTGTTGCACCTCGAACGATCCGGGTCCAGATCGTGATGGCGTTCGCGGTCTGCTTCATCTTCATGGGCGGCATCATCGCCGCCAGCTACGTCAACTTCCAGCGCCTCAACCGGTCGCTCCAGGTGCTCGAGGCGGCCGAGCAGCTCAACAGCACGATCCTCGAGATGCGCCGCTACGAGAAGAACTACCTGCTCTACCGGCAGGACTTCAACTACGAGGAGAACGTCACCTACACCAACCAGCTCGGGCTGATCCTGCAACGCGAGCGGGACACCCTGGCGGACGCGCTCGGCGAGGCGGGCTACCAGAACCTGGTTCGCTACACCGCCGAGTACGCCGGGCTGATGGAGCAGCTCCACCGCTCGACCTGCCCGTCGCCCGAGTGCGACGACCTGCGGGCGCGGATCCGCGGCACCGGCCAGAGCCTGCTCGTGCTCGGCGACCAGCTGCTGACCACCGAGCGGCGCGCGATCAACACCCGGACCCAGGAGCTCATTCCGCTGCCGTTCCTCGGCCTGCTGGTGCTCGTCATCCTGATGGGCTTCGTGGTGTTCTTCATCGGCGAGCGCGTGATCCGGCCGCTCGCCCGGATCACCCGTGAGTCCGAGGCGGTCGCCGAGGGCTACTTCCAGCGCATCACGCCGTACGGCGACCCCAAGAACGAGATCCAGATCCTGGTGTCGGCGATCAACCGCATGGTGACGGAACTCGAGAACCGCCAGGAGCAGCTCGTCCAGTCGCGCAAGATCGCGTCGCTCGGCACGCTGAGCGCCGGCATCGCGCACGAGATCAACAACCCGCTCAACAACATCTCGCTGATCCTCGAGTCGATGCTCGAAGAGGTCGACGAGCTCGGCGGCGCCGAGTGCAAGCGGCTGCTGCAGGACGCGGTGGATCAGGCCGACCGGGCGAGTGACATCGTCAAGAACCTGCTCGAGTTCTCCCGCGCGAGCCACCCCAAGCCGGAGAGCGTCAACCTCGACGAGCTCGTCGACAAGACCGCGCGGCTGGTGCGCAACGAGCTCGACCTGCACACCATCACGTTCTCCAGCGAGCTGCGCGACCGGCTGCCCCAGGTCCGGCTCGAAAAGGGCGGCATGCAGCAGGTGCTGCTCAACCTGTTCATGAACGCCATCCAGGCGATGGACAACGGTGGCGAGCTCAAGGTCGTGCTGTCGCGCGAGGAGGCGACCGACGAGGCCCGCATCGACGTCATCGACACCGGCCCCGGCATTCCGGAGGACATCGTCGACCAGATCTTCGACCCGTTCTTCACGACCAAGAAGGAGGGTGTCGGGACCGGCCTCGGGCTGTCGGTCAGCTACAACATCGTCGCCAAGAACGGCGGCCGGATGGAGGTCGACAGCGAGCCCGGCAGGGGTACCACGTTCTCGATCTACCTGCCGCTCGCCGGTGGCGTCGCCGGGATGGTGTGATGCCGAACCGGCCGCGGGTCGCCATCGTCGACGACGAGGCCATCGTCCGCCGCGAGGTCGCCCGCGGCCTGTCCAAGGAGGACCTGGTCGTCGAGGCGTTCGCCGACGGCGAGTCGCTGCTCGAGCGGATGAACGAGGTCACCTTCGACCTGGTGCTGTGCGACCTGCGGCTGCCCGGGATGGACGGTCTCCAGGTCCTCAAGGCGGTTCAGCAGCAGGAGCCCGTGACCGAGATCATCATCATCACCGGCCACGGCTCGGTCGACGCGGCGATCGAGGCGATCCAGAACGGGGCGTTCCACTTCGCGACCAAGCCGCTCAAGATGGCGGAGCTCCGGCTGCTCGTCCGGCGGGCGCTGGAGAAGGTCGTGCTCGTCCGCGAGACCGAAGCCTTGAAGAAGGAGCTGCTGTCCCGGTCCAGCAGCTCGGGCATCATCGGACACAGCAAGCCGATGCAGCAGGTCTTCGACCTGATCGACAAGGTCGCGCCGCTCGACTGCAACGTCCTGATCCAGGGCGAGAGCGGCACCGGCAAGGAGATGGTGGCCCGCGCGCTGCACGACAACGGCCCCCGCGCCGACCACCCGTTCGTGTCGTTCAACTGCGGCGGCTTCACCGAGGAGCTGATCAGCAACGAGCTGTTCGGCCACGAGAAGGAGGCGTTCACCGGCGCGACCGGCACCAAGATCGGGCTGCTCGAGGCGGCCCACCGCGGATCGATCTTCCTCGACGAGATCAGCGAGATGCCGCTCACCATGCAGGTCAAGCTGCTGCGGTTCGTCGAGGAGCGGACGGTCACCCGGGTCGGCGGCGTGCGGCCCGTCCCGGTCGACGTGCGCCTGATCGCGGCGAGCAACCGCGACCTCAAGGAGATGGTCCACGACCGGACGTTCAGGGAGGACCTCTTCTACCGCATCAACGTCGTCGTGATCGAGATGCCGCCGCTGCGCGACCGGCTCGACGACCTGCCGCTGCTCGTCGGCCACTTCCTGAAGAAGTACGGGCACGCGTTCGGCAAGCAGATCGACGGCGTGTCGGCCGAGGTGCTCGAGGTGCTGTTCCGCTACCCGTTCCCGGGCAACGTCCGCGAGCTCGAGAACATCGTCGAGCGGGCCGCGGCGCTGACCGACGACGCCGAGATCGGGCTGGCCGATCTGCCGTCGGATCTGCGCGAGCTGTCGATGAGCAGCGTCGAG
>JASFPU010000094.1:0-8830 GCA_050115855.1 Holophagae bacterium | reverse complement strand
AAGGAGCAGCTCTACCAGGAGCTCGTCCAGAGCTACCGGATCGTCACCGATGCGGAGGTCGGCGCGCTGCTGGAGTCCACCGCCGAATGAAACCGGTGGTCCGGATCGCCTGCACGATGGGGCTCGCGTGCCTGCTCTGGTCGCCCGCCAGCGCCGACGTGGTCTTTCCCGCGCGTCTCGACGTCACCGAGACCGGGCCCGGCCGCTACGACGTCCGCTTCACCCTGCCCATGCTCGAGGGCCGCGTGCTGCGCGCCACCCCGGTCCTGCCACCGAGCTGCCGCGACGTCACCGAGCGCGAGCGGGCGGCCGTCGCCGGCGGCGTGACCACCACGTGGTCGGCGGTCTGCTCGCCGGCCTCGCTGGCCGGCGAGGCGATCCTCGTCGACGGGCTGCTCGGCACCCAGGTCGAGATCGCCTTCAACCTCACGACCCTCGACGGCCGGGTCTTCAACGAGATCCTCAAACCGTCGCGGCCCGGTTTTCTGGTCCCGCCGCCGCCGTCGTTGTGGGATCTGGCGAACGGGGGCGGGGTGGCCGGCGTGCGGTGGGTTCTCGGTCAGGTGGTGCTCTGGTTGTTGGCGCTGGTGATCGGGCTCGCCGGCGCGAGATTCCGCGACCTGGGGTGGGGCCTCGCGGCCTTCGCCCTGGGCGCGGCGATCGCGCAGCTTCTGGTCGACCGTGGGTGGCTTGCCGTGTCGCCGCCGGTGGCCGAGAGCATCGTGCTGCTGACGACTGTCATGCCCGCCGTCGCCCTCGCCGGCGGCGGTGATCGCTGGCGGGGCTGGCTCCGACCGCTGTGGCCGGTCGGTCTCCTGATCGGTGCGCTGCTCGCGGGCGCGGCGGGTGCGGTGGTTCCCGTCGAGGGTCTGTCGCGCGGCGAGCAGTCCGCCGCCTTCGCGCTGTTCGCGGTGGGTGCGGCGGTCGGCCTGGGGTGGCTGCTGCTCATCGCCGCCGAGCTCCGTCGCGTGGTCGCGGGTGGGCCCGCTGACCGCGGTCGATCCGTCGGTCTCAGGGTGCTCGGGTATGGTCTGGGCGGCGCAGCGGCCGGGATGCTGTTCGCCCGTCTGATCGGGCTGACCCAGCTCGTCGGGGAGCTGCCTTCTCGCGCCCTCGTCCTGGTCGTGGCAGCGGTTGCCCTGGCTCCTTTCATGGCGATCTCGGGTGCGGCGAGGCGCCGGACGGTGCCGGTCTTCGCCGCGCTGGCGGGCGGCGGCATGATGGCCGGGCTCAACCACCTCTCGATCCCTCTGGGCGAACTGGTCGTGCCGGCGCTCCTGCTCGTGGTCGGGTCGAGCCTGCTGCTGGCGCGTCCCGCGTCGCGGGCATGGGCGCTGGCGATCGGGACGGTTGCGGTGGTCGCGTCGTCGTGGTCGGCGACGCTGGAGCTGGCCGACAACGTGTCGCGATCGACCGCGTTGGCCGCCGCCACGGTCCTCGTGGCGACGGCCGTGTTCTTCATTGCCGCCTCGCTGTGCCGGCAGCGGCCCCTCGATCCGACCGCCCCGCCCGTGAGAGTGGTCGGCCTCGTCGTCGTGCTGCTGGTCGGCGTCGATCGCCTCGCCGCCGCCTGGTCGTGGTTCGAGCGCGAGGCGGTGACCGCCGCGGCCCTGGGTCTGCTGAAGGTGCCGCTGCCGGCGTTGGTCCTCGTCGGGCTGTCGGCGCTGCTCTGGCCGCGCCGGCGGCGGGTGCTCGGCGAGCTCGGCATCGAGCGGCGCCGGACGGTGTGGCACTGGGCGGCGCTGGCGGCGGCGTTGCTCGTCATTCCTTACGGCACGATCGCGATCCGCAACCCGTTGCACGAGCCGCACGCGCCGCGCGGCGACGACGCCCGGCGCGTCGTCTCGTCGGTGCTCTTCGACACCTACCGGGCGTTCAACCTGCGCGACGAGGAGGAGGTCTTCGACCGGCTGGCCGACAGCGTCACCGGTGATCTGGTCGAGGACCTGTATCTGGACAGCCGGCGGCGCCTCAACGCCGGCACCCGGCAGGGCACCGAGGTCACCGTCCGCGACGTCGAGGTGGTCGAGATCGGCGAGCCGACCCAACCGGTGGCCGGCACGAACGCGGTCTCCTACGACTGCCGGTGGGTGGTCACCTCGCGGGTGCGGCACCTGCAGCACATCCACCACCGTCAGAACATCTACGGCGGCGTGCTGACCCTGACCGTCGACGGTGACCGCTGGAAGATCGCCGATGTCGATCTGACCAGCGAGGACCGGGTGGTCGTCGCGGGGCGGCCGACATGAGAAACTCAGCGGCGACATGCTCGATGGTAACCCCCAAATCACGCAGATCCGCGCAGATCGATCTTCTGCGGTTTGATGCTGTGGTGCTCACGGGGTGTGGATCGTGATCAGGGTCCGGGAGCTCGAGTTCGGCTACGCCGCGGGGGGCTTCGAGCTCGACGTGCCCGCCCTTGCCGTGGACCCGGGTGAGAGCGTCGCGCTGAGCGGCCCGAGCGGCTGCGGGAAGACGACGCTGATCCACCTGCTGGCCGGCATCCTCGAGGCGCGCGCCGGGGCGGTCGAGATCGCGGGGCTCGACATGGCGGCGCTCGGACCGGCCGACCGCCAGGATCTGCGGGCGCTCAAGATCGGGCTCGTCTTCCAGGAGTTCGAGCTGCTCGAGTACCTCGACGTGCTCGACAACGTGCTGCTGCCGTACCGCCTGACCCCGGTGCTCGAGCTCGATGCCTCCGTGCGCGACCACGCCCGCTCGCTGATCGCCGATGTCGGTCTCGGCGACAAGGCGCACCGTTTCCCCGGTCAGCTGTCCCAGGGCGAGCGCCAGCGGGTCGCGCTGTGCCGCGCGCTGGTCACCGGCCCGTCGGTGGTGCTCGGCGACGAGCCCACCGGCAACCTCGACGTCGCGAATCGGGACCACGTCATCGATGCCCTGCTCGCCTACGGCCGCGACCACGACGCCGCCGTCGTCGTCGTCACCCACGACCGGGAGATCCTGCCGCGCTTCGACCGGATCATCGACGTCGCCACCATCGCGGATCCACAGATCACACAGATCGAGACACAGATCACACAGATGGGGTCACGAGATGATGGAGGGCAGCAGTGACCGAGCGTTTCCCGCTCAAGGAAGAGACTCACGCGATCTTGGGGGCGTGCTTCGAGGTGTACAACGAGCTCGGTTGTGGATTTCTCGAGCAGGTCTACCAGGAAAGCCTTGAATTGGAGCTCAGGACTCGGAGTATTCCATTCGAATCGCAGAAGGTCCTTCGTGTGAGCTACAAGGGTCGAGTGCTGACGAGAACCTACGTTGCCGACATTGTCTGTTTCGATCGAGTGATCGTCGAAGTCAAGGCGGTCTCGCGACTGCTTGACGAGCATCGCGCCCAAATCCTCAACTACCTGCATGCGACGGTTCTCGACGTTGGTCTGTTGGTGAATTTCGGCCATTACCCGAAGGTTGAATACGAGCGGTTCGTGAGCCGAAGACTGACCGATGGATGAAACCAGCTTGATCCGCGGATCCTCCTGCGATGCTGCGATGGATCTGTGTGATCTGCGCCCAATCTGTGTGATCTGTGGTTTCATGGCCCGATCATCCAGGGTGACCTGAATTGAACGACGTGCTCTACCTGGCGTGGCGGTACCTGCGCTTCAACCGCGGCAAGACGGCGGTGCTGGTGGCGTCGATCAGCTTGATCCTGTTCCTGCCGGCCGCGCTGCAGGTCGTGGTGCGCCAGGCGTCGCGCAGCCTCACGGCGCGGGCCGACGCCACGCCGCTGCTGGTCGGCGCCGCGGGCAGCGCGGTCGATCTGACCCTGGCCGCGCTCTACTTCCGATCACCGTCCATCGAGCCGGTCACCGCCGCCGAGGTCGAGCGCGTCTCGAGCACGGGCCTGGCAACGGCGATCCCGCTCCACCTGCGCTACCAGGCGGCCGGCCACCGCATCGTCGGCACGACCACCGACTACCTCGACTTCCGCGGGCTCGAGCTCGCCGCCGGGCGCCGCTTCGCAATCCTGGGCGAGTGCGTGCTCGGCGCCGACGCGGCACGCGCCCTCGACCTCGGTCCGGGTCAGCATCTCGTGTCGACCCCGGCCGGCGCCTTCGACGTCGCGGGGAGCTTCCCGCTCAAGATGGCGGTGGTCGGCGTGCTCGCGCCGACCGGCACACCCGACGACGAGGCGGTGCTCGTCGACATCAAGACCGCGTGGGTCATCGCCGGTCTCGCGCACGGCCATCAGGACGTCACCGATCCCGCGGCGGCGTCCGGAGTGCTGACCCGTGAGGAGGGCAACGTGGTCGCCAACGCGTCGGTGCTGTCGTACACCGAGATCACGCCGGACAACATCGACTCGTTCCACTTCCACGGCGACCCGTCGGGCTTTCCGGTCGACGCGGTGATCGCCGTGCCGCCCGACCGAAAGTCGGGAGTCGTGCTCCGCGGTCGCTTCGCCGAGCTCGCCGAGCCGGTCCAGATGGTCGTGCCCCGGAAGGTGGTCGACGATCTGGTCGAGACGATGTTCTCGGTCCGTGACGCGGTGCTGGTCGTGAGCGCCGGGCTCGCGGTCGCGACCATCGCGACCGCGGCGCTGGTCTTCGCGCTGTCGATCCGGCTGCGGCGCCGCGAGCTCGAGACGATGCGGCGGATCGGCGCGAGCCCGGCCAGGATGCGGGCGATTCTGACGTCCGAGGTGCTGCTGGTGGTGGCGGCCGCCGTGATCGTCGCGGCCGCGCTGACCGCAGCCGTGAGCCGATTCGGCGGGGTGGTGCTTCGATTTCTCGGAACCTGACCGGACGAGGGGAGCTGAAGATGCGGGTGCAGGGAATCCTGATCGTGATCGTGGTGGCCGCGGTGGTCGCGTGCGCGCCGGAGGCGCCGACTCCTGCCGACACGGAAACCGCGAACCGGACGGCGACCATCGGCAGTGTCGAGGTCACCAACGAGCCGCTCGCGTACGTCGTCGAGCGGCTCGCCGGGCCGCTGGTCGAGATCCGGTTCCGCGCCGCCGACGCGCCCGACCCGGCGTACTGGAAGCCGACCACCGACGACGTGCTCGCCATGCAGGAGGCCGACCTCATCGTGCTCAACGGGGCGTCGTACGAGCGTTGGCTGAAGGATGTGTCGCTGCCGGCGTCGCGCCTGGTCGACACCACCGCCGCGGTGCGCGACCGCCTGATCGCGGTCGCCGAGGGGGTGACCCACAGCCACGGTCCCGAGGGCGAGCACGAGCACACCGGGACCGCCTTCACGACGTGGCTCGACCCGACGATGCTCGTCGAGCAGGCGAGGGCGGTCGAGGGTGCGCTCGCCGCGCGCTGGCCGGAGCACGGCGGGCTCTTCGCCGAGCGCTTCGAGGCGCTTGCCGCCGACCTCGCCGAGCTCGACGCCGAGCTCGAAGCGGCGACCGCGCCGGCTGCCGACCAGAATCTGGTCTTCTCTCACCCTGTCTACCAGTACCTCCAACGCCGCTACGGGCTGACCGGCGACAGCGTCCACTTCGAGCCCGACGTGATGCCCGACGCCGAGCAGTGGGCCGGGCTCGATCACCTGCTGGAGCACGGCGGTGCGGACTGGATGATCTGGGAGGCCGAGCCGACCGCCGAGATCCGCGACGCGCTCGCCGAGCGCGGTCTCGGTGTCATCGTCGTCGCCCCCTGTGCGACTCCTCCGGCGAGCGGGGATTTCCTCGGCGTGATACGCGCCAATGCCGAAGCGCTGCGATCGGCGTTGCACCGACGCGTGGTCGTCAACCACGACTGGCATGACTGACAGTCGCGGGGCTCATTGAAGAGGTGCTAGAGTAAGCGCACTTTTCGGGTCGTCGATCTCGGAGCGGGAGCGCCTCGCGGTAGACCGATCGTTGTGGTTGCCGCGGCCAGAGGTTCTGCTGTGCGTCGGTCGCGCGTGGCGCCGACTGGGCGAATCGGGCTTCGACGAATCGCGTGTCTGAAGACGTGTTCGCGAATGACATGGAGGCGAGGATGGCAACGGTCTCGAACTGGTTGAGATCCTGGCGGCTGGTGAGCTGGCGCAGCGCGCTGGTCGCCGCCGTTGTTCTCTACGCGCTGATCGGGTTCTTCGTGGTGCCGTGGGTAGTCAAGGGCCAGATCGAAACGCGGTCGCTCGAGATGCTGAAGCGCCAGGCGACGGTCGAGAAGGTCCGCTGCAACCCCTTCGCCCTGTCGCTCACGATCGAGGGTTTCTCACTGCCCGACCGACCGGGGTCGGTGCTGCTGTCGTGGGACCGGTTGTACGCCAACGCTCAGATTTCGTCACTGTTCCGGTGGGCGGCGACGCTCAAGGAGCTGCGGATCGAAAACCCGTACGTGGCGCTGCGTCGTTTCGAAGACGGGGCCGTCAACGTGCTCGAGGTGATGGGCGACCTGCCGGCGTCCGAGGCCGAACCCACGGACCAGGGCGGTCTTCCGCGCGTACTCCTACAGCATGTCCAGGTGGTCGACGCCCGGGTCGACCTCGAGGACAGCTACAACCGGCCGGATCCACTGCTGTGGGACATCGGACCGAACCAGGTCGAGCTCAGTGAAATCTGCACCATTCCGCAGCGAGAGGGCAGCAACGATATCGAGCTGCTGCTGCCTGATGGTGGCAGGGTCACGGTGACCGGCAAGGTGGTGGTCCAACCGCTCGGCCTGGACGGGACTTTCACCATCGAGAACAACCCGCTCGCGAGCATGTGGCGCGCCGTCGCGCACATGTTCGAGTTCGATCTGACCAGTGGCATCGTCGATCTCGAGCTCGACTATCGGGTCGGACTCGAGGAGGACGGACCGCATGTGGTCGTCGACGATGCGGACATCCACATCACCGACTTCGGGTTCAAGTCCGATCTGCACGACGAGGAACTGCTGCAGGTGGATGATATTCGCATCACCCGGGCACACCTCGAGTGGCCCGAGCAGAACATCACCGGCGACTCGGTCGTCATCACCGGCGCGACGGCCTTCGCGTGGGTCGCGCCCGACGGCACCCCAAGCTGGAATGTGCTCGTTCCCGAGGAGTCGCAGGAGCAGATCGTCGAGGTCTACCAGACCCTGGAGGAGCGGATCAGCGCGACCGCACAGCTCGGTCGCTTTGAGCTGCGGAACGCCGGGGCCCAGTTCGAGGACGCGACCTCGTCTCCACCCGTGCGCTTCGAGGTGAAGGGCGTCAACCTGGTCATCACCGACATCACCACCGAGGAGGGGTCGACCTGGCCGGTCGAAGCGTCGACCACGCTCGAAGGCGAGGCCCAAGCGTCCGCGATGGGCACTGTCGGCGTGTCGCCGATCGACGCCGAGGTCGAGGTTGCTCTCGAGGGCCTCGATCTGTCCAAGTACCGGGGCTACGTCGCGCGGTTCGCGCCGCTCGATCTGCGCGCCGGGGTGCTGTCGGTCAACGGCACTGCGAAGGCAGCCAAGCCGAAGGGCGAGGAACCGTTTTCCGCGAGCTACGAGGGTGGTTTCAACGTCACCGGGCTCAACCTCAATGAAACTGTCACCAACGGGAAGCTGCTCGGCTGGGGCGATCTGTCGGTGGACGGAATCACGGCAAACCTGGAGCCTCTCGGCGCACAAGTGACCGACATCGACCTCTCGACCGCCGGGCTCGAGATCACGGTGGCGGAGGACGGCACCATCAACCTCCTGGAGTTCTTCAAGGCGCTCTCCGAGGGTGACGACGGTGAGCCAGCGAGCGCCGGCCCCGGCGAGGGCGGAGGACTGCCCCCGGTCCAGATCGCCCGCTTCCGGCTCCACGACTGCTACGGTCTGTACACCGACAAGACCGTGCTCGGCGAGCCGTTCACGCTCGAGATCCGGCCGGTCGACGGCACGATCTCGGCGATCTCGACGACCAGCGCGAGCCCCGCCACCCTCGACATCGACGCCGGTATCGCGAGCGGCGGAGCGGTGCGAGTCGGCGGTGACCTCGACATTTTCGACTACACCCGACTGACCGATCTGTCGATCGATCTGCGCGACGTGGAGCTGCCCGCCATGTCACCGATGTCGGTCAAGTTCATCGGCCACCCGATCACCGGCGGCGATGTCGCGCTCGACCTCGATTACGAGATCGTCGACCGGTACCTGACGGCGTCGAACCACATCGAGGCGGACGATCTTCAGCTCGGCGACAAGGTGGAGGATCAGGGGTTGGTCAACCTCCCGTTCAAGCTCGGCGTGTCGCTGCTCAAGGACAAGGAGGGCCGGATCACCCTGGACATCCCCTTCGAGGGCAGCTTCGACACCCCCGGTTTCGGCATGGCGAGTGCGGCCGGTTCCGCCGCCAAGGAGATCTTCACCGAGCTCGTCAAGTCCCCGTTCAAGCTGCTCGGCAAGCTCGGTGGTGGCGGCGGCGAGCAGGATCTGGAGCACGTCGAGTTCGTTGCCGGCAGCGCGACGCTCGACGAGCGGCAGGCAGACAAGCTGGCGACCCTGGCCTCCGGTCTCGCAGAGCGTCCGGCACTCGGTCTCGGCATCGTCGGCGTCGTCGATCCGGAGGCGGATGCGACGGCGTTACGGGTGGAGGCCTACGAGGCCGTTCTCCTAGCCGACGGAGTCACCCGGGAAGAGCTCGACACGGTGATTCCCCTCGACAAGCTCGAGGATGGGTACCGGCGCATGGTCACCGATCCGACGCTCGAGGCCCTCCGGGCGCGGCACACCTCGTCGGCCGACGGGGAGGCAACGGAGGGGCAGCTCGACGAGATGGCCTACCGACGTGAGATGCGCGATGCCCTGGTCGCGGTTCAGCCGGTCGATGCGGCGGCCGTAGAGGCGCTCGGCCCGGCGCGGGCCGAGGCGATCCGGCGCGCGCTGGTCGTCAGCGGGGGGATCGATCCGGCCCGAGTCAGCGTGCTCGG
>JASFPU010000093.1:0-8845 GCA_050115855.1 Holophagae bacterium | reverse complement strand
CGCAACAAAGACAGTCGTGAGCAATGTGAGCATTACCGCGGTGATCCGACGGAAGTCGAATGATGAATTATGAATGATGAATTATACATTATGAATTTCGACCGACATTTCATGAATATCTCGGTGTGATTCCGTTCGACTTCGTCCGCGGAAATTCGATGCAAAATCCCATTCCTGTTGAGGTAGGCTCTCAAATCTCGATTGAAACTACATTCATAATTCATAATTAATAATTCATAATTATCTTGAAATTTCGGTGTAGATGTGCCGTGTATCCCGATACGTGAACACATCATGGTCCCGCGTGACCCGGAAGCGAAACTCCCACCGGCCGTTGCGGTGCATCGGTATGGTGACCTCGTAGCCTCCCGGCGTCGGATCGAGGGTCGCCGTCAGAACGTCGTCGCGCCGCACGTTGGCGAACGCCTCGACCGCGACCCGGGCGCCGGTCACGGGTGCGCCGTCGGCGTCGACGAGGTTGGCCCGCAGCACCGGGTCGGCTCCCGGATCAGCGGGTACGACCGCAAAGTCGAGCGTCCAGCCGAGCTCGGCGTTTCGCTGCTCCTGGGCGCGCCGCTCGTCCCACGCCAGCGCCTTGGCGTAGTAGTCGGGCTCGACCGCGTAGCTGTCGTTCGAGGTCGCGACGTAGACCATCGCGAGCATCACCAGAACGTGCAGCCCCAGCGCTCCGGCGATCACCGCGGGCCAGAACACACCCGGCTTGATCTTCATGGCTGAACCTCCCGGCCCGAATCGACCTCCAAGGAAGGTCCGATCCCGTTCCCGTTCCCGGAATGCCGTGTCGGGCGCGGGATCGGGATCGGGAACGGGATCGAAACGCACACCGACGCCTTTCGGAGCATCATGGCTGCGCCGGTCCCAGCAATCGGTAGGTTCGGGTCTCCTCGAAGTCGACGCCGTCGGTGACCCGGAGCGTGACCTCGAGCTCGC
Source organism: Holophagae bacterium (assembly GCA_050115855.1). Taxonomy (GTDB): domain Bacteria; phylum Acidobacteriota; class Thermoanaerobaculia; order Thermoanaerobaculales; family Sulfomarinibacteraceae; genus JAHECW01. The sequence continues at coordinate 7,894 of JASFPU010000093.1, read as the reverse complement.
CGGCGGTGAACGCCGACGGCGCGGCATTGATGAAGGCGGCGGTCGTCTGGCTGTCGCCGCCGGCCACGGTGAGCGGGTTCTCGGGCGCGATCAGGGTCAGGTCGTCGTTGCCGACCAGCGACAGGGTGTAGCTCCTCTTGTCGCCGGTCCGGTTGGCGATCTTGACCCGGATCTGATTCGACACCTCGCCCGACGGCAGCACCTGGAACGGCGCGCCGAGGCCGCGCAGGACGGTGACGTCGGCGGTCGCCTTGCCGGCGAGCGAGAGCGCGAGGGTGCCGAACATGATCAGCAGGATCGCCGAGTAGACCACGAGCCGTGGCCGGACGAAGCGGCTGCGGCCGCCCTCGAGCTCGGCTTGCGAGGTATAGCGAATCAAGCCTCGGGGAAGCCCGACCCGGTCCATGACCGAGTCGCAGGCGTCGATGCACTGGGTGCAGGCGACGCACTCCATCTGCAGCGCGCCGGCGCGGATGTCGATTCCGGTCGGGCAGGTCGCGACGCACAGGCCGCACTCGACGCAGTCACCGGCGGTGCGCTCCTCGTGCTTCCGCCGCGGCGCCCGCGGCTCGCCGCGCCGCTCGTCGTAACCGACGATCAGCGACTGCCGGTCGAGCAGCACCGACTGGAAACGGCCGTAGGGGCAGGCGAGGATGCAGGTCTGCTCGCGGAACCAGCCGAAGTCGGCGAACATCAGCAGCGTGGTGCCGAGCATGACGCCGAACGCTGCCGGGTGCTCGGTGGGCGGGCTGGTCATCCAGCCGAGCAGCCGGTCCCAGCCGACGAAGTAGGCGAGGAAGGTGTTGGCGAGGAACGCGGAGACGGCGAAGAAGGCCGCGTTCTTGAGCAGGCGGCGTCCCGACAAGCCGCCGCTCGCGTCGCTCTTGATCTGCCGGCTTCGGCCGCCCTCGATGAACACCTCGAGCGGGCGGTAGACGAACTCCATGTAGACCGTCTGGGGGCACGCCCAGCCGCACCAGACCCGCCCCCAGATCGCGGTGACCAGGAAGATCCCGACGAAGATCGAGAACAGCAGCAGCATCAGCAGGAAGGTGTCGGTCGGCAGGAAGGTCGCGCCGAACAGGGTGAACTCCCGCCGGCCGATGTCGAACAGCATGAGCGGCTTGTCGTTCAGCCTCAGAATCGGGATCAGGGTGAAGGTCAGGATCAGCGCCCACGCGGTGACGAGCCGCCGGCGGTAGTGGCGCCCCTTGGACAGCTTGGGCCGGATCCGGCGGCGGCTGCCGTCGCGGTTCATGGTCGACAGGATCTGCTCCTGCGCCTCGGGTGCGTTGGAAGTTACTCGCATGGTGGGGCGATCTCGGCGGTGCCAGGAGAAACAAAGTTAACAATCTTCTCTCGGTTGTCGCTTAATCGCGGATGCCACTGCCGGAGGAAGATTGTTAACTTTGTTTCTCCTGGCACCATCACGACTCCTCCTCGGTGACCGCGGCTTCGGCCGCCGGCTCGGGTGCGGCGCGGGCGATCTGCTCGCCCTGGGGCGCCTTCGGGTTGGGCGGCTCGCTGCCGAGCAGGCTGCCGACGTAGGCCGACACCGCGAGCAGCTCGGCGGGGCGGAGCTGCCGCTCCCAGGCCAGCATCCCCTTGTCGGGGACGCCCTCGCGCACCGTCCGGTAGATGTCCATCAGCTGCGGGCCGTGCAGCCAGTACTGGTCGGTCAGGTTGGGCCCGATGCCGCCCTGTCCGAACATGCCGTGGCAGGTGGCGCACTTGGAGGTGAAGATCTTCTTGCCGCCGTTCATCATGCTCTGGTCGTCCATCAGCCCGGCCAGCATCGACTCGTCGATCTCTCCCATGGCGAGGATCGCCTGCATCTGCTGCTCCGCGGCGGCCATCATCGTCTGGTCGTACCGCTCGACGGCGAGCATCCCCGGACCGAAGTGGTAGAACACGATGTAGAGCGGCGTGAAGACGATGGTCGCCCAGAAGATCGCGAGCCACCAGCGGGGCAGCGGGTTGTCGTACTCCTGGATGCCGTCGTAGGAGTGCTCGAGCAGGTGGTCCTCGGACGGGGCGGCTTCGACGGGCTCGGGGCGCGTGGTGCTCATGGGTTCTTCCCTCCGTCGCCTTTCGGACGGCGCGTGACGTCGCCGTTGTCGAGGGGAATGTTGCGTTCCTCCTCATACGACGCCCGGCTCCGGATGACGAAGACGTAGACGATGATGGCGGCGAACGTGACGAAGCTGATGACGAGGCCGACCTCGGCCCACGAGGTGAGGCCGGCAGCGCTCATGATGTCCGACAGCTTCATGGAGCCTGCTCCCTTCGGATCCCGATGACGTCACAACCACCAAGACGCGACGACACCAAGAAAAGAACGAAGAAAGACGCTTCGTGAATGACTTCGTGCCTTGGTGCCGTCGTGGTTGCGACGGTTGTTCGAGACATCATGATGCGCCGTCCCCGGATGTCGCCTGTGTTGCGGCCACGGCATCCTCGGGCAGCTCGCCGGTCTCCTCCTGCTCGGCGACCGGCGCTGGCTTCGTGATGTCGGTGCCGAGCCGCTGCAGGTAGGCGACCAGGGCGATGATCTTCTTGTCCTCGAGCCCCTCGGGCCCGCCCTGGGTGACCACGCCCTCTGCAATCGCCGCCGCCTGCTCCCGGGCGGCATCCACGGCGCCGGTGATGTCCTCGTCGCTGTAGGGCACGCCGAGCGTCTGGTGCGCGCGCATCGTCACCGGGATCGAGTCGAAGTCGAGCCCGTCGGTCAGCATCGGCGGGTAGGCGGGCATGATCGAGCCCGGTGTGATGGCGCGCGGGTCGTCCATGTGACGGACGTGCCACAGGTCCGGGTACTTGCCGCCGACCCGGTGGAGGTCGGGGCCGATCCGGCGCGAGCCCCACTGGAACGGGTGGTCGTAGACGAACTCGCCGGGCTTGGAGTACTCGCCGTAGCGCTCGGTCTCGGCGCGCAGCGGTCGCACCATCTGCGAGTGGCAGTTGTAGCAGCCCTCGGAGATGTAGATGTCCCGGCCGGCCAGCTCCAGTGGCGTGTAGGGCGTCACCGACGCGATGGTCGGCACGTTGGACTTGATGAGGAAGGTCGGAACGATCTCGAACAGCGACGCGACGATGACCGCGACCGCGACCATGACGGTGAAGAACAGCGGCAGCCGCTCCCACCGGCGGTGCCAGGTGGTGCGGAAGAAGCGGTCGAGTGTGTAGGCGACGTTGGCGACGTGGGCGCCGGAGGTGGTCAGCGGAGAGGTCGGCTCGGGCCGGTCGACGTAGGTCGTCGCGAGGGCGGGCGCCGAGTGCACCGGAACCTCGAGTGGCCGCGGCCGGGCGCGCCAGGTCATCAGCATGTTGAGACCCATCAGGAGCACGCCGCTGAGGTAGGCGGCGCCGCCGAGCACCCGCACCCAGTACATCGGAATCAGCCGCGTCGTCGTCTCGACGAAGTCGGCGTACTTGAGGTAGCCCTCGTCGTCGAAGGCGAGCCACATCAGCCCCTGGGTCAGGCCGGCGGCGTAAATCGAGACGATGTAGAGAAGGATGCCGATGGTGCCGATCCAGAAGTGCGCCTCGGCGAGCTTGGTCGACCACAGCTCGGTCTGGTACAGGCGCGGCAGCAGCCAGTAGATCATGCCGAAGGTCAGGAAGCCGACCCAGCCGAGGGCACCGGAGTGGACGTGAGCGATGGTCCAGTCGGTGTAGTGCGACAGCATGTTGACCGACTTGACCGACAGCAACGGGCCCTCGAAGGTCGACATTCCGTAGAAGGTCACCGCGACGACGAAAAACTTGAGCACCGGGTCCGACGCAACCTTGTGCCACGCGCCGCGCAGCGTCAGCAGGCCGTTGAGCATGCCGCCCCAGGACGGCATCCAGAGCATGACCGAGAACAGCATGCCGAGGGTCGAGGCCCAGGCCGGCAGGGCGGTGTAGTGCAGGTGGTGCGGTCCGGCCCAGATGTAGATGAAGACCAGGGTCCAGAAGTGGATGATCGACAGCCGGTACGAGAAAACGGGCCGGTTGGCCGCCTTCGGCAGGTAGTAGTACATGATGCCGAGAAACGGCGTGGTCAGCAGGAAGCCGACGGCGTTGTGGCCGTACCACCACTGCATGAAGGCATCCTGGACTCCGGCGTAAATCGGATAGGAACGGAACCAACCGGCGGGAACCGCCAGGTTGTTGAAGACGTGCAGCACGGTGATCGTGACGATGGTCGCGATGTAGAACCAGATCGCGACGTAGAGGTGCCGCTCGCGGCGGCGAGCGATCGTGCCGAAGAAGTTGACGGCGAAGATGATCCACACGACCGCGATGGCGATGTCGATCGGCCACTGGAGCTCGGCGTACTCCTTGCTCTGGGTGATGCCGAGGGGCAGGGTGACGGCGGCCGCCACGATGATCAGCTGCCAGCCCCAGAAGTGGAGGTTGGAAAGAGCCTTCGAGAACATCGCCGTCTTCAGCAGCCGCTGGGTCGAGTAGTAGATGCCGGCGAAGACCGCGTTGCCGGCAAAGGCGAAGATCACCGCGTTCGTGTGCAACGGCCTCAGGCGGCCGAAGGTCAGCCAGGGCAGCGGCGGGAAGTTGAACATCGGCGCCGCGAGCTGGAGCGCGACGAGCAGCCCGACCAGCATTCCGACCGCCCCCCAGATGAACGTCACCAGGGTGAACCGACGCACGATGGCATCGTCGTAACTGAACTGCTCGATCCGGACGTTCATCGCACTGCCTCGGTGCGGCGGTCGGCTTCGGGTCGGAGACTCGTGGGCTTCATGGTGCATGGCCTTTCGCGGGTTGAACAGTCGGTACGGTCCGGAGTGCCGATCCGCGGTTGCGGACGGCGCGGTGGGCGACGTCGGCCAGCGTGGTGCCGGCCAGCAGGTCGTGGAAGGCGCGTCGGATCTCGGCCATCGGCTCGTGCAGCGGGCAGCTCGCGCTGTCGCTGCACTCGGTCTGGCCGAGCAGGCACTCGACGCCGATCATCCCATCCTGGAACGGCTCGACGACGGCGAGCAGCGGGATCTCGTCGGCGGCGCGGTTGAGCCGGAAGCCGCCGGTGCGGCCGCGCTGCGAGGTCAGCAGCCCGGTCGCCGTGAGCCGGCGCAGGATCTTGGTCAGAAACTGCGGCGGCAGCCCGAGCTCGGCGGCGATCTCGCCGCAGTGCAGGGCCTCGTCGCCGTCACGGAGAGCGAGCAGCGACAGGGCGCGGACGGCGTACTCGGCGCTTCGTGTCAGCATCGCGCGGGGATATTAGGACCCCGACGTCCTTTTTGTCAACATCCACGCCGATCCCTCTCCCTCTCCTTCTCCTTTGTCCGAGTCCACATCCAAGTCCGATCCCGATCCCGATCCCGTTTCCGATTTCGACGACCGCGTCAGCGATCAGCATCAGAGCCCGGTCGACGTCGTGCCAACCGGGAGGTTCGTTTCTGCTACCATTTTTACGGTCCGACGTTCCCGTCCGCTGTGAGGATTCCCATGCGTTTGAGAGTTGCCGGTGTCTGGAGTCTGGTGTTACTTGGCGTGATCATGACGATCGCCGTTCCGGTCACCGTCCGCGCTACCGCCGAGCCCGACGCGACGGCAACCGCGTTTGTCGTGGTCCATGTCGAGGTCGCCGACTCGGCCGAGGTCTCGATGCTCGAGCACATGATCGACGTCTGGGCGTACCACCCCGAGAAGGGCATCCTCGATGCTGCGGTCGACGTCGAGGGCGAGCGGGTGCTGCGCGACCTGGGCTTTCGCTTCCAGATTGATGACCGGCTGACCGAGAAGTACACCACACCGGCGGCACGGCTCAAGGACCAGATCGACGGCATCCCCGGCTACCCCTGCTACCGAACGGTCGAGGAAACTCTGGCCACGGGAGCCGCACTCGCCGCCACGTACCCCGACCTCGCCGAGTGGATCGACATCGGCGACTCGTGGGAGAGGTTCGCCTTCGGCGGCAGCAACGGCTACGACATGATGGTGCTGCGCCTGACCAACGAGACCAACGGCATCCCGTCCGCGGACAAGCCCCGTCTCTGGGTCAACGGGGCGATCCACGCCCGGGAGCTCGTGACCGCCGAGACCGTGACCCGATTCGCCGAGCACCTGCTGGCCAACTACGACGTCGATCCCGACGTGACCTGGCTGCTCGACAACCACGAGATCCACCTGCTCCTCCAGACCAACCCGGACGGTCGGAAGCAGGCCGAAGCCGGGCAATCGTGGCGCAAGAACACGAACCAGAACTACTGCGGCGCGACCTCGAGCGACCGGGGCGCCGATCTCAACCGGAACTTCGACTTCGAGTGGGGGTGCTGCGGCGGCTCGAGCTCGAACCCCTGCGACGACACATACCGGGGGCCATCGGCAGCCTCGGAGCCCGAGACCCAGGCGTTCCAGGCCTGGATCGCGGCCAACTTCCCGGACTGGCGGCCCGATGACCTGACGACGGCGGCTCCAAACAACGCCACCGGCATCTTCATCGACGTCCACAGCTACGGCGGCGATGTTCTGACGGCGTTCGGTTTTCAGGATCCACCGCCACCGAACGACGCCCAGTTTCTCCGTCTCGGCCGGAAGTTCTCGTACTTCACCGGTTATTACGCACGCCTGGGTAGCCTGTACTCCGTCGACGGCGCGACCAAGGATTGGGGCTACGGCCGGATGGGGATGCCGTCCTACACATTTGAGCTCGGCACCGACTTTTTCCAGGACTGTGGGTCGTTCGAGAGCACGATCTACCCGGACAATCTCGAGGTGTTGCTCTACGCGGCGCGTGCGGTCCGGGCGCCCTACACGCAGTCCTCCGGCCCGGAGATCATGACACCGGCCGCACTGCCGAGCACGCCCTCACCGGGGCAAACCGTCGTCATCAATGCGGTCATCGATGACACCCGTTTCGGTCCGGGCGAGACCTCGCCGCCGATGTCGATCGAGAGCATCGCGGCGGCGGAGTTCTACGTCGACGTGCCGCCTTGGCAGGCGGGAGCCGTGGCAATCCCCATGTCGGCCGTCGATGGAGCGTTCGACGGCTCGATCGAGGCGGTCACCGGTTCGTTCGGATCGACCGGCCTCGGCGACGGCCGCCACACGGTCTACATCAGAGGTCAGGACAGCGCCGGCTACTGGGGCACCGTGCGCGCCGTCTGGGTCTGGCTGCTCGACCCGGCGACGGCCGCTCACATCGCCGGCCAGTTGACCGATGCCGGCACGGGCTCACCTCTGGAGGGCGCGGTTCATGCCGGCGTCTACTCGACCGCGTCGGCGCCGACGACCGGGACCTATGACCTGCTGCTTCCTGGCGGGACGTACGATGTGACCGCCTCGGCGCCCGGCCACTACCCGAGCTCCGTCACCGGCGTCGTCGCCGAGCAGGGCAACACCACCGTGCAGGACTTCGCGCTCGATCCCTTCGCCACCGGTCTGGTCGACGACGTCGAGTCCGGCGACGTCGGCTGGACGGCCGATCCACCGTGGGCGATCGTCACCAACCAGTCGCACAGCCCGTCGCACTCGTGGCACGAGAGCCCGGGCGGGAACTCACCGCACGGCGTCAACATCTCGCTCGAGGCGCCGCCGCTCGATCTTCGTTCGACCACCGGTGCGAAGCTGATCTTCTGGCACCGGTACGCGATCGAGAGCGGCTGGGACTACGGCTACGTCGAGTGGTCGTCGGACGGCGGCTCGTCGTGGCACACGGTCGCGACCTACACCGGGACCCTGTCGAGCTGGACGCGTGTCGAGATCCCGTTACCGGGGCTCGACGGCGCCGGCGATGCGCGGGTGCGGTTCCGCTACAGCTCGGACTCCAACACCAGCTACGACGGCTGGTACATCGACGACATCTCGCTCCAGGGATCGTTGTTCTCCGACGGCTTCGAGTCGGGCGACTGGAGCGCGTGGGACGGTCACACGACTCCCTGAGCGCGTT
>JASFPU010000092.1:0-8870 GCA_050115855.1 Holophagae bacterium | reverse complement strand
ACGGGCGCTCTGTCAGGATCAGCCGATGAGACTGCGCTACCATCGGCGTGTGAGCGAATCCGACACCGCGGCTGACGGGAGCCCGGACATCGGCGGCATCGACGCCGAGGATGACCTGCTGTTTCGGGTCTGCGTCGCGGCGATCTGGGCCGACGGAGCGATGGCGGCCGCCGAGCGCGACCACCTGAGCCATCTGATGGACCGGATCGCGGCGTCCGAGGCGCAGCGCGCCGAGCTGCGGCGGATCGCGCTGCACGACGTCAGCCGGAGCAGTGTTCTGGCCGAGGTCGAAGGGCTCGATCCGGCCGCCAAGCAACGGCTCTACGAACGCTGTCTCGCGGTGCTGACCGCCGATCGGCGGCTCCGTCGCGGTGAGGTCGGCTTCATCGGCCGACTCCGCCGACGGTGCGGCGTGGGCTTCGTCGCCAATCAGATGGCGTTGTGGCGGGCCGCGCCCGGCCGCCGGCTCGCACGCGTCGCCGTGGTGGCCGTGCTCGCCGCACTGGCCGCGCTGCTGTGGCACAACCGTCACCCCGACACGTTCCCACCGCTCGAGCTCAAGCTCCACCCCGCGATCGCGCTGCCGCGGGCCGCCCCCGACAGGCCGGCGATGACCACCGAGGCCCTGTACGCGGCGATCCGAGGCTCGGTCGTCAAAATCAATGTTCTGGTCGACGGTGCGATCATGGGCCACGGCTCGGGCTCGGTCCTCGGCATGGACGTCAGCGGCCAGCTCTACGTGCTCACCAACCGGCATGTCGTGTACCACGAGGTCTCCGACCCGCACGGGCTGACGTACGAGGTCCAGCTCGAGAACGGCATCCAGCTGCCGGCGGTGCTCGACTTCTATTCTCGCGAGCACGACCTCGCCGTGGTCATGGTGCCCGGCCTCGGCGGCTGGGGTGTGCCGGCGCCCCTGCGGCTCTGCCGCGACCTGCGCGTCGGCCAATCGGTCTGGGCGGTCGGCAGCCCGATCGGCCTCGACCACAGCATCACGTCCGGGGTCATCTCGGCGCTCCGCGGCACCATGGTTCAGACCGACGCAACGGTCCACTCCGGGTCGTCCGGCGGACCGCTGTTCGATGACCACGGGCGGGTCTGCGGCGTGATCACCACGAGCCACCGGCAGAAGGACTTCTCGTTCGCGCTGTGCGCCGAGACGGTGCTGTCGATGCTCGACGAGCGGTCGGCGGCCGGTACGGTACCGTCTGGTCCCGACACCGAGGTCCCTTGAGGCGTGCGTTGCGCTCGTCGCGCGCGTCGGAATTCCGAGCCAATTGGCGTCGTATTCCGCCGATGTGATCTCTATTCAGCGCTCCTCCGCGGAGGCTGCCACGACCGCCTTGACGGCAGCCCGACAGCGGCCTACCATGACACGCAGCGGAACTCGCTATGGAGGGCATCATGAAGCAGCGGAGGGGCCGTTTGACCATTGTCGCGGTCGTGATCTGGATGGTGGCGCTGGGCCTGTCGATCGCGATCGGACCGACACCAGCCGAAGCGACCAGCGAGACGCAGGCGGTCGGCTGGATGACCTATGCGCCGAACCATCCGAGTGGCTGCGTTCCGTTGGCGTTCGACTGCTACGTCATTTGGGTGTTCCCGGACTGATCCGGGCATCGTGGCCCGGACCAACCCGGCCGTCGCCGGGCTGATCGGCGCCGTTCTTCTCGCCGCCGCCACCGCCGGCGCTCTGGAGCCCGCTGCAGTTGCGGCTTCCGTGTCGTGTCAGGTGCGTCGAATCGCCCTCAAGCAACCTGCCTACATGGTCGTCGATGCGGTGGTGCGGGGCGAGCGACTGCTGCTGCCCGACTACACCAACGGTCTGCGCGAGGTCGATCTCGACACCGGCGCCGACCGGCGGTCGGTGCTGACGATCGGCACCGGCCGGGGTGAGGTCACCGGGCCGCAGCACCTGGGGTGCGGCGCCGGCCGGTGCGTCGTGCTCGGCGACCGTTACTTCTGGATCTACTACGACGAGGACTTCCGTTTCGTTCAGGAATTCCCCGCGATGACCACCGGTGCCGGGGCTCAGCCGCTCGTGCTCGGCGACCGTCTGGTGATCGCCGGCACAGCCGATCGCTCGGTGTCGGGCGGCGGGGTCCCATACCTCTTCGTCCAATACGACGACGGGGCGGTCGTGCCGCTCCAGGAGTACCCGGCGTCGCTGCCGGTTCCCGACGTCGTCAAGAGGATCCACTTTGCCGGACCCACCGCGGGCGGCGTCGGCGGGTTGCCCGACGGCGGTTGGCTCTACGTCGACCCACTGACATACGGGGTCTTCGTCTTCGACGCGCGCGACCGTCTGACCCGCGCGTGGCGCGGCGCCAACCCCCGCTTCCGGCCGCCGAACTTCGCCGGCTACGAGCCGGTGCACGACGCCTCGGGTCGCGAGTACTACTCGCGCTGGGCCCTGGCACAGGTCCAGGTCAAGCGGCCGGTGGCGCTCGGCGCCGACCTGATCGCGGTCGTGGTCGGCATCCCCGATGGCGATCTGCGCCAGCGCCACGAGCTCGATCTGTACCGGCTGAACGGCGATCCCGTCGCGACCGGCCTCGACCTGCCCGGAGTCTCCGGCGGTCGATTGACGGTCGCGGACGCCGGCGTCGGGCGGTTGATGCTGGTCGGCCAGGAGAGCTGGGAGCCCGGCTCGACGACCAGCGTGTGGTCGGTGTCGATCTCGGGGCTTGACAAGTGACTCGGCGGACGATGAGGACAACGGCAGGGAGGGCACGATGCATCGTCGGATCGCGGGCCTGACAGCGTCGGTCGCCCTGGCCGCGGTGGGGGTGTTCGCCGCCCCGCAGGTCCTCGGCCCCGACGGCCGCACCGTCGATCGGGCGACCGTCATCTCGGGCACCGGCAGCACGTGGGTGCGCCAGGGTGCCGGGGTGCCGGTGCGGGTACCTGACGCCGGTGGTGCCGTGCTCCGATTGCCCGAGCTCGCGACCGCGCGCCTGCTGGTGCTCGACGCCGCGACCGGCGAACCGCTGACGGCGGGCCGGCTGCGCTGGCTCGGCATCGACGCCCCGGACACCGCCGCCGCAACACGCTGGATGGCGCCGGCCGGGCGGCTCGATCTGCCGTGCTTCGGCGGAGAGTCGGTGTCGATCGGCGCCCGCGGCTACCGGCCGACCACGATCACCGTCGATGTCGAACCGAGGCGTCACACCGTGCTGCTCGAGCCGAACGGCACCCTCGATCTCGAGCTCCGGCCGCCAGCGGCCGGCCGGTTGTGGCTCGCGCGGGCCGATGACGTGACACCGTTCGCACCGTTCCGGAGGGCTGCGCAGGAGCACGAGATCGCTGCCGACGGCACGCTGCTGGTGCGGGATTTGGACGCCGCTGCCGAATACCGCGGCGTGGTCTGGGTTGCCGGGCGCGCGCCGGTGGTCGGGCGGATCGACGCCCTCCCCCGACGCCTCGAGCTGACACTGTCGGACGGGCTGGCCGTGTCGGGAGTCGTGCACGACCGACACGGGGCTCCGCTCGCCGGGGCCGACGTCGTGGCGACCGGACGGATCGCCGAGCTCGGCGACTTCCGGTACCGGCAAAAGGGCCGAACCGATACCGAAGGCCGATTCACCGTCGGTGGGCTGCTCGCCGGTGAGATCGAGGTCGAAGTGTGCGCGGTCGGCCGCGCGTGCGCCGAACGCGCGGTCGCTCTCGACGTCACCGCCGCTCCCGGTGCGATCCGCTTCGAGCTCGAGCCGGGACACGATCTGCGGCTCGTCGTGCGCGACGAGTACGACCGCCCGGCGGCTCGTGCCGAGGTCATCGACACCGGCGCCTTTCGCCGCTTCGAGGCCGACGACACCGGGGCGGTCGTCTTCCGCGGCGTGACATCGGGCGACACCATCGACCTGAAGATCTTCGCCGACGGGCTGCGACCGTGGCGCGGGTCGATCGACACCGACCACGCCGAGGTCGTGCTCCGTATCCCGCTCGGCGGCGGCCTCGAGTGGCCGATCCTCACCGGCCGAGCCGTCGCACCCGGCGACGCCACCGCGATCTGGATCCGGATCAACGACCGTGGCCGCGAGGTTGCCGAGGGTGAGGCGCGCTGGGACACCGAGCTGCGCGCCGTGGTCGCCGACGGGCTCGACATCGGCCGCTATCGACTCCAGGCCCGGCTGCCCGGCGCAGCAACCCTGACGAGCGAGATCGTCGAGCTCGGCCCCGGCGAGCGCGTCCGGCTGCCGGCCGCGGTGCCGGATTGCGGGCTCGCCATTGCCGGCCGCGTGGTCGCCGCTGACACGGCCGACCCGGTGGCCGGTGCTCGGGTGACCTGCGAACCGGGCTCGCCGCAGGAGTTTCGCAAACCGGTCTGGCTCGAGCGGCTGCCGGCGGCAGTCAGCGACGCTGACGGGCTGTTCCTGCTCGACGGCCTCGACTCGGGCCGGTGCCGGACAGTGGTTCGGGCGCCTGGTTTCGCGGCCTGGCGGCGCGACGGCGTCGAACCGGACGAGATCGGCCTCGATCTCGGCCTCATCGAGCTCGATGGCGGCATGACCGTGGTCGGCAGGGTGGTCGACCGGTCGAGCCGACCGCAGACCGGCGTCACGGTCGAGATCACCGAAGATGCCGCCTACGCCTACCTGGCGGACGCGGCAGCGACCACCGACCACGATGGCTGGTTCCGCGCCGACGGTCTCCCCGCCGGCCGCTGGGCGGTCACCGCCTCGACCGGTGACGCGACCGCCCGGACCACGGTCGAGGGCGGGGCGGGCGACACGGTGACGGTCGAGCTTCGGCTCGGCGGGCTCCGGCTCGAGGGCCAGGTGTGGCTCGGCGATCGCCCTGCGGCCGGCGGCCACCTGGTCTTGACCACCGGAGCGGCGCGCGGCGACGGCGTGGTCGTGATGGTGCAGACCGACGCAGACATGCGCCGTTTTTTTGGCGTTGACCAGGCGCCGCTCACCGTGATCGTCGGCGGCGATGGTCGTTTTGCGGTAGATGGCGTGACCCCCGGTGTCTACACCGCGTCCTACACCCCGCCCGAGCCCGGCGCGTCGCCGGTCAGCCGCGAGCTCGTCGTTCCGCAGACCGAGCTCCACCGCTGCGTGATCCGGTTCTCGGACGCCGGCGTCGACGGCGTGGTCGTCGACCCGGACGGACGGCCAGTGGCGGGGGCGGTGGTACGGGTCATGGATCCGGAGGGCCGGTTAGTGGCGGACGGATTCAGCGACGGTGACGGCCTCTTCCGCTTCACGGGGTTCGAGGTCGGCGTGGTTCGTCTCACCGCAACGCACGGTGAGTTCGCCGACGCGACACCGGTCGACATCGAGCTGCGCGCCGGCGACCGGACCGGACCGATCACCCTCGAGCTCGGTCCACCGGACGGCGCCGAGCTGACCCTGACCGTAGCGTCCAGCGCCGGCTCTCTCGCTGGAGCGCCGGTGTACCTAGTCGGCACCACGACACTGACCGCATTCACCGACGGACAGGGGGTCGCGACCTTCACGGGCGTCGAGCCCGGGCGGTACCGTCCATGCGCTGCCGCCTTCGGTGGCGCCGCCGGCTGCGGCGCCGAGCTCGAGCTCGACGACGGCGATCGGCGGCAGGTCGCGGTCGCGCTCGGCCGGGGCGGCGTCATCGAGCTGCTGATCGGACCGGTCGAACGGACGCCTGCGCTGCGGCTGCTGACCGCCGACGGGATCGACCTGACGAGCATGCTGATGATGGTGAGTCCTCCGCTGCCGGGCCCCGACGGGCTGCGGATCGGTCCGCTCCGGGCCGATGACTACAGGGTGGTGGTGACCCGGTCGGGTGTCACTCGCGAGGGTTCGGTGACCACCATCGAGCAGGAAACGGTGACGCTCGACCTGCGGTGAAGCGACCGTGCCCGACCCGGATCGATCAGTGGCGGGCGGCGACCGGGCGCAGTTGCTCGGACGGTTCTCGCATGGGGTAGAATGGCAGCCGATCTCGCGAGCGGAGGAACCAACGATGAAGCAGGTCGTGCCCGTTGCTGTCGCCGCGGCCCTGGTGGTCGCCCTCGCCAACCCGGTCGCCGCACAGAACGTGCGGGACGAGACCAAGCTCACATTCCAGGTGCTCACCGAGGAGTGGCACAACCTGATCGGCGGTGCTCTCGACCTCTCCGACGAGGAAGCGGCCGGGTTCTGGCCGCTGTACGAGGAGTACATCGCCGCCAAGGGCGAGCTGTGGAGCAAGCGGATCGACGTCACCAAGATGTTCCTCCACAGCTACGGGAACATGACGCCCGAGACCGCCCGTGTTCTGCTCGACCAGATGTTCTCCATCGACCAACGAATGCTCGATCTGGAGACCTCGTACGCGACCCGGTTCGACGACGTGCTGCCTCCGAACAAGGTGGTCCGGCTGTATCAGGCGGAGAACAAGCTCGAGACCACCATGATGGCGCAGATCATCAAGGACGTGCCGCTGGCCAAGTAGGGGCGAGAGTGATGCCCGCCTGAGAGCTCGACGCCGGTGCTGCGGATCAGTCCGCGCCGAACGAATCGACCGCCTTGCCCTCGTCGTCGAACATCTCGAAGACGCCGACCAGCTGGGCCATGGTGATCAGCTTGCGCGCCTTGAGGTTGACGTTGAGGAGCTTGACGTCGGCGTCCTTCTCCGAGGCCGTCACCTTGCACCTGATGAGCTCGCCGAGGCCGGACGAGTCGATGACCTTGACGCCGCCGAGGTTGACGATGATCTTGCGCTGGCCGACATCGAGCTCGTCGACGAACGAACCGCGCAGAACCACATCGCCCTGACCGATGGTGAGCTTGCCGTCGAGATCGAGGATCACGACGTCGCCGACCTCTCTTCGTGTGACTTCCATGCTTGACTCCTGAGTGCCCGCACAACGACGGCGCGGCGAGCCTGAGATTCCGGCTCATTATGGCACACTCGGCGCCATCTGTCGGCGTCAGCCTCGATCGCCATCGCCGCTGCGAAAGATTTCCGCCCGGCCGCTGTTTACCTCTTCGAGTGAGGTCAAGGTGTCCCGTCGTCTGGTGGCGGCCGTCGTCACGCTGTCGATCGCCGCGATCCGCAGCGATCTCGGCCGGCCGCCCTGTTCAACGCGACCACCCTCGGCCTCCCGCTCGACCGATAACGAGTCACATATTAAAGTTTGAAAGGGATGTCCGAAACCGTGAGCACCTCCATTTTCCCATCGTTCCACAAGCTGTCGGTCCAGCAGCGCGTCCGCTCGGTGCGTGACCGTGGTCTGCTGTCGTCGCAGGATTACAAGGCCCTTCTGACCGGCAAGACCGTCCTCGACGTCCAGGGCGCCAACAGCATGATCGAGAACGTCATCGGCGTCATGGGGCTGCCGGTGGGTCTCGGCGTCAACTTCCTGATCAACGGCAAGGACTACGTCGTCCCGCTCGCGGTCGAGGAACCGTCGATCGTCGCCGCGCTCAGCTTCGCCGCCAAGACTGCGCGCACCGCCGGTGGCTACACGACGTCGAGCTCCGAACCGATTCTCATCGGCCAGATCCAGTTGGTCGACGTGCCGAACACCTCCAAGGCGAGGCAGATCCTCGAACAGAAGAAGGACGAGGTGATCAACCTCGCCAACAGCCTGCACCCGCGGATGGTGGCGCGCGGCGGCGGCGCGGTCGACCTCGAAGTCCACATCCACCCGGCGACCAACGACACCATGGAGATGCTGGTCGTCCACCTGCTGGTCGACACCCGGGACGCGATGGGCGCCAATCTGGTCAACACGATGTGCGAGGGGGTGGCGTCGTTTCTCGAGAGCCTGACCGGCGGCAAGGTCTTCCTGCGCATCCTGTCCAACCTCACCGACCGGTCGCTGGTGCGCGCTCGGGTGTCGATTCCGGTCGACGAGCTGACCGCCAACGGCTACGACGGCGAGCAGGTGCGGGACGGGATCATCATCGCGAGCCAGTTCGCCGCGGTCGATCCGTACCGGGCGGCGACGCACAACAAGGGGATCATGAACGGCATCGACGCGGTGGCGCTGGCCACCGGCAACGACTGGCGTGCGGTCGAGGCGGGTGCCCACGCCTATGCCGCGCGCGGCAGCCACTACACGTCGCTGTCGCGCTGGCGGCGCGGTGACGACGGTGCGCTGGTCGGCGAGATCGAGCTGCCGCTGCGGGTCGGCATCGTCGGCGGGCCGCTGCAGTCGAACCCGTCGGTGACGATGAACCTCAGGCTGGCGCGGGTCGAGACCTCGCGCGAGCTCGCCGAGGTGATGGCCGCGGTCGGGCTGGCGCAGAACTTCTCCGCGCTGCGCGCGCTGGTGACCGAGGGCATCCAGCGCGGCCACATGACGCTGCACGCCCGTTCGGTCGCCACTGCGGCGGGGGCGTCGCCGGAGATCTTCGACTCGGTGGTCGAGCGGCTGGTGGAGTCGGGCGAGATCAAGGTCTGGAAGGCGGAGCAGATCATCGATCAGGTCAAGCTGCAGGCCGGTCACGACATGACCGCCGAGGAGCGCGACGAGCTGTCCGCGGGTCACGGCAAGATCATCCTGTTCGGCGAGCACGCGGTGGTGTACGGCAGCCGGGCGATCGCGGCGCCGGTGCCGCTGGCGGTCCGGGCGCGGGTCGTCGACGACGACGACGGGGTCTGGCTGGTGGTGCCGCGCTGGGGGGTCGAGCAGCGGCTGCGCATGGACCCCGCCACGCAGCGGTCGTTCGAGGTGCCCGCCGCGCTCGTGCTGCGCGAGCTCGGCCTGACCGACCGGTCGATGCGGATCGAGGTGTTCTCCGAGATGCCGCGCGCGATGGGGCTGGGTGGCTCGGCGGCGGTCGCGGTGGCGATCATCCGCGCCATCGACCGGCACTTCTCGCTCGGTCTGTCCGACGACGAGGTGAATGCGCTCGCCTACCAGTGCGAGTGCGTCGCGCACGGCACGCCGTCGG
>JASFPU010000091.1:0-8887 GCA_050115855.1 Holophagae bacterium | reverse complement strand
CGGCTCTTCGGCGTCGGCGGTCGCCTTCGTCGCGGTCGTCTTCGGGGCTGTGGGCTCGTCATCGGCCTTTTTCGCCGCGGGCTTCTTGGCCGCGGGCTTCTTGGCCGCCGGCTTCTTCGCCGCGGGTTTCTTCGCCGCGGGCTTCTTGGCCGCCGGCTTTTTGGCCGCAGGCTTCTTGGCCGCCGCCTTCTTGGCGGCCGGCTTTTTCGCCGCGGCCTTTTTGGCCGGAGCCTTGGCGGCGTCGTCGGCCTCGGTCGCCTCGACGTCAGTCTTCTTCTCTTCAGCGGTCATGACTTGTCCGTCTCCTCCGCCGGAGCGTCGGTGGTCTCGGCCGCGGCGTCGACCTCACTGTCGGTCTCGTCCGCGGCCTCGGTCTTCGGTTCGGCCGGAGCGGCCTTCTTCTTGGTCGACGGCTTCGCCGCCGCCTTTTTCTTGGCTGCGGCGGGCTTCTTCTCGACAGCCGTGTCCTCCGACTCGGCGGGGGGCGCCGCCTCGGCAGCCGCCGCCGGCTCGGCGGACGGGGCGTCGACCGACGGCGCACCGGGCTCGGCGCCCGGCACCTCGACGCCGCGCAGGCGCTTGACCTGATCCTCGGTCATCAGGTTGTGCAGCGCGTCGAAGGTCGCCCGAACGACGTTGAACGGGTTGCGGCTGCCGACGATCTTGGTCAGCACATCCTGGATGCCCGCCGACTCCATGACGGCGCGGACACCGCCGCCGGCGATGACGCCCGTCCCGGGCGACGCCGGACGCAGCAACACTCGGGTCGCACCCCAGCGGCCCCAGATCTTGTGCGGGACGGTGCCACCGATGAGCGGCACCCGCACCATCTCCTTGCGGGCCTGCTCGGACGCCTTCTGGATCGCCGGCGGCACCTCACGCGCCTTGCCGGTTCCGTAGCCGACCTTGCCCGCCCCGTCGCCGGCCACCACGACCGCCGAAAAGGAGAAGTTCTTACCGCCCTTGACAACCTTGGCGACCCGGTTGATGTGGACGACGGTTTCTGCGAACTCGTTGTCACGCTCTCGGTTCATCATCGTTGCTGTCCCTAAAACTGGAGGCCCGCTTCACGGGCGCCGTCGGCGATGGCACGGATCACTCCGTGGTACTTGAAGCCACTGCGGTCGAAGACCACCGCGGAGACGCCCTGGCTCTTGGCGCGCTCGGCGATCAGCTCGCCGACGCGCTTGCCCGCCTCCCGACCACCGGTGGACGGCAGGCCGCCCGCCGAGTCCTTTTCCAGGGTCGAGACCGACGCGATGGTGACGCCCTTCTCGTCGTCGATGATCTGGGCGTACAGGTGGCGCAGGCTGCGGTACACCGCGAGCCGCGGGCGCTCCGAGGTCCCGCGCACCTGCTGCCGCGACCGGCGTTTGATCTTGTCGCGACGCTGCTTGCGATCCTTGATACGGCTCATGCTGTCGCCCCCTGCTTGCCGGCCTTGGTCCGGATCCTCTCGCCGAGATACCGCACGCCTTTGCCCTTGTACGGCTCCGGCGGCCGCAGCCGGCGGATCTCCGCCGCCACCTGACCGACCTGCTGTCGGTCGCGGCCGGACACCGTGACCCGGTTGGCCTTGCCATCGACCTCGATGTCGATGCCGTCTGGGATCTCGAAGTTGATCGGATGCGAGTAGCCGAGATTGAAGACCACTGCGTTGCCCTGTCGCTCCGCGCGATACCCGATGCCGATGATCTCGAGCGACTTCGACCAGCCCTCGGAGACCCCGGTGACGGCGTTGGCGAGCAGCGCCCGCGACAGGCCGTGGAAGGCGCGCGTCTGGCGCCCCTCGTCGGCCCGGCTCAGCGTGACGTCGCCGTCGGCGACCTCGGCCGCGATGCCGTCCATCAGCTCGACCTCGAGGACGCCTTTCGGCCCCTTGACGTGCACCACCTTGCCGTCGACGCGGATGTCGACGCCGCTGGGAATCGTGATCGGTTTCCTGCCAATCCGTGACATGGTTGCTGCTCCCTACCAGATCTCACACAGGACTTCGCCGCCGACCTGGAGGCCGCGCGCCTGCTCGTCGGTCAGCACGCCGCGATTGGTCGAGACGACGGCGACGCCGAGCCCGTTGCGCACCTTGGGCAGCTCACCGACGCCGCGGTAGACCCGTCGCCCGGGCCTCGACACCCGGCGCAGGCCGTGGATCACGGGCTCGCCGTCGTCGGCGTACTTGAGGTAGATGCGGATGGTCCCCTGCGGACCCTCTTCGACCATCTTGAAGGTACGGATGTAGCCTTCCTGCTTGAGAATCTTCGCGATCTCGAGCTTCATCTTCGACGCCGGGACGTCCATCCGGTCGTGGCGGACCGAGGTGGCGTTGCGGATCCGGGTCAGCAGATCGGACACGGGGTCAGTCATGCTCATGGTCGGCTCCCCCTACCAGCTCGCCTTGGTCACCCCGGGGAGGTATCCCTCGAGGGCCAGCTTGCGGAAGCACACGCGGCACAGCTGGAACTTGCGCATGTAGCCACGCGGACGCCCGCAGACGCGGCAGCGGTTGCGGTGGCGCACCTTGAACTTGGGCTTGCGAAGGCTTTTGGCAATACTCGACTTGCGGGCCATGCGTCCTCCTAGCGCTCTCTGAACGGCATGCCGAGGCCGGCGAGCAGCGCTCGCGCCTGGTCGTCGGTCGGGGCCGTCGTGGTGATCGTGATGTTCATGCCCAAGGTGCCCTCGAGCTTCTGGTAGTCGACCTCGGGAAAAATCAGGATGTCCTGCACGCCGAGCGTGTAGTTGCCGCGGCCGTCGAACGCACTCGGCGACACGCCGCGGAAGTCGCGGACACGCGGCAGGCCGATCGCGATGAGCCGCTCCAAGAACTCGTACATGCGCTCCCCGCGCAGCGTCACCTTGCAGCCGACCGGCATCCCCTCGCGCAGCTTGAACGCGGCGATCGACTTTCGCGCCTTGCGGATCACCGGCCGCTGACCGGTGATGTTGGCCAGTTGCTCGACCGCCACGTCGAGCAGCTTGGCGTTGCGCGACGCCTCGCCGACGCCGATGTTGCAGGTCACCTTCTCGATTCTCGGAACCTGCATCGGGTTGCCGAGCCCGAACTCCTTCTGGAGCGCGGGGAACACCTCTTCCGTGTATGTCGTGAGCAAGCGCGCCATCGTCCCTCCTATCGGTCGAGAATCGCGCCGTCGACCTTGGACACACGGACCTTGCGGCCGTCGTCCAGAAACTTGTATCCGACCCGGGTCGGCCGCCCGCTGTCGGGCGAAACCACCATTACGTTCGACACGTCGATCGACGCCTCGCGCTCGACAATGCCTCCCTGAACTCTCTTCTGCGGGTTGGGTCGGGTGTGGCGCTTGATCATGTTGACGCCCTCGATCACGACCCGGCCGCGGTCGCGGTCGACCCGCAGCACGCGTCCCCGCTTGCCGGCGTCCTTGCCGGAGATCACCTCGACGTTGTCGCCCTTCTTGATCTTCATCATCGACTCCTACAGGACCTCTGGGGCGAGCGACACGATCTTCATGAACCGGCGCTCGCGGAGCTCGCGCGCCACCGGTCCGAAGACGCGTGTGCCGACCGGCTCCCGCTCGGCGTTGACGAGCACTGCGGCGTTCTCGTCGAAGCGGATGTACGAGCCGTCGCGGCGCCGCTTGCGGGCCCGCGTCCGGACCACGACCGCCTTGACGACCGCGCCCTTCTTGATGTCGGACTCCGGGGCGGCCTCTTTCACCGCACAGACCAGAATGTCGCCGATCCCGGCGGTGCGCGGCGCGGCCGAGCCGCCGAGCTGGCGGATCGCCTCGATCTTGCGCGCGCCCGAATTGTCGGCCACGTTGAGCATGGTTCCCATCTGGATCATTGGACGTCTCCTGCCCCCGCCGCTACTGCGCCCGCTCGATGATCTTGCGCACGCGCCACCGCTTGCGGCGCGACAGGGGACGACACTCCTCGATCAGAACGCGGTCGCCCTGATTGCAGGTGTTGTCCTCGTCGTGCGCCATGAACTTCGAGCTGGTGCGCACGAAGCGGTGGTAGAGCGGGTGCATCACGAAGTTCTCGACCTTGACGACGACCGACTTGTCGGCGGCCGCCGACAGCACCATTCCGACCTTGGTCGTCTTGCGCGTGGTTTTCGCGGTGTCCGCCATCATGCACTCTCCTCGATCCGCCGCTCCTTCATCACGGTGAGCACACGTGCGATGTCTTTGCGCACCTCGCGGATCTTGACCGGGTTTTCGATCTGGCCCGTCGACTTCTGGAAGCGCAGCTTGAACAGCTGCTCCTCGAGGTCAGACAGGGCCTTGGACAGCTCGTCGTTGGAACGTTCGCGCAACGTCGTCGCCTTCATCGCCGCTCTCCTCTGACCACGAACCGGGTCTTGATCGGCAGCTTGTGCGCCGCCAGCCTCATCGCCTCCCGGGCGACCGGCTCGGCGACGCCCTCCATCTCGTAGAGGATTCGCGCCGGTTTGACGACGGCCACCCACTCCTCGGGGTTGCCCTTGCCCTTGCCCATCCGGGTCTCGAGCGGCTTCTTGGTGACCGGCTTGTCCGGGAAGATCCGAATCCAGACCTTGCCGCCGCGCTTGACGTGGCGGGTCATGGCGATACGGGCCGCCTCGATCTGGCGGGCGGTCACCCAGCCGCGCTCGGTCGCCTGCAGCCCGTACTCACCGAACGAGATGGTGCTGCCGCGCAGAGCGACGCCGCGGTTCTTGCCGCGCTGTTGCTTCCTGTACTTGACCTTTTTCGGCATCAACATGATGACGACTCCTCACAGACGGGGGCGCTGCTTGCGGGCACGGTGCCGCTCGCCGCGGTAGACCCACACCTTGACGCCGATCACGCCGTAGGTGGTGTAGGCGGTTTCGATCCCGTAATCGATATCGGCCTTCAGGGTGTGCAGCGGCAGCCGCCCCTGCTGGTACCACTCGGAACGGGCGATCTCGGCGCCGTTGAGCCGGCCGGCGCAGCGGATCTTGATCCCCTGGGCACCGAACCGCAGCGCGTTCTCGATCGCCCGGCGCATGGCGCGCCGGAAGGCGATCCGACGCTCGAGCTGGCGGGCGACGTTGGCCGCGATCAGGTGGGCGTCGATCTCGGGCCGCTGGATCTCCTGGATGTTGATGTGGATGTCCTGGCCGTAGCGCCGCATCAGATCGTCACGCAGCTTGTCGACCTCGGCGCCCTTGCGGCCGATGATGATACCGGGCCGCCCGGACAGGATGTTGACCCGCAGCTTGGACGCCGTGCGCTCGATGTCGATCGCACTGACGGCAGCGTTCTTGAGCCGGTCCATCAGTTCCGACCGAAGCTGGAGGTCCTCGTGCAGCAGGTTCGCGTAGCTCGAGCCGTCGGCGTACCAGCGCGAACGCCAGGTGTTGTTGTAGCCGAGGCGGAACCCATACGGGTGCGTTTTCTGTCCCACTGCTGCCTCCTAGTTCTCGCGCACTTGAAGCTCGACCGTGATGTGGCACGTCCGCTTCAGGATGCGGTGCGACCGGACCCACTTCGAGGCCGGACGCGCCCGCTTGAGGCTCGGACCCCCATCGACGCGGATCGAGCTGATGTAGACACGATCGACGTCGACGTCGGGTCGGGCCTGCTCGAGGTTGGCCAACGCCGACTTCACCAGCTTGGCGACGTCGGCGGCGGCGTACTTGCGGCACAGCTGGAGCGAGGTCAGCGCCGGCTCCACCGCCTGACCGCGGACCAGGTCCGCGACCAGCCGCACCTTGCGCGGCGACGAACGATAGTAGCGCAGAGTTGCTGTAGCGTCCATGGCTCTCCCCTAGCGCGCGCCGCGGTCCGCCCGGCCGCCGTGGGCATGGCCGCGGAAGGTCCGGGTCGGCGCGAACTCACCGAGCTTGTGGCCGACCATGTTCTCGGTGATGAAGACCGGCACGAACTTGTGTCCGTTGTGCACGGCGATCGTCGTACCGACCATGAGCGGCGTGATGGTCGAGCGGCGCGACCAGGTCTTGATTACCCGCCGGTCGCCGGAGTCGGCGACGGCCTGCACCTTCTTCTGGAGGTGCTCATCGACAAACGGTCCCTTGCGGATCGAGCGAGCCATTGTCTCCCCCTACTTCTTCTTGCGCCGCGACACGATCAGACGATCGGACGCCTTCTTGCCACGGGTCTTGGCGCCCTTGGTCTGCCAACCCCAGGGCGACACCGGGTGCCGGCCCTTGTTGCGGCCCTCGCCACCGCCGTGCGGGTGGTCGACCGGGTTCATGGCGGTACCGCGGGTCTGCGGCCGGACACCGAGCCATCGGGACCGACCGGCCTTGCCGATCTTGATGTTGGAGTGGTCCGAGTTGCCGACCTGGCCGATGGTCGCGATGCAGGTCGACAGCACCATGCGCATCTCCCCCGACGGCATGCGGAGGGTCGTGTACTTGCCCTCCTTGGCCATGATCTGGGCCGAGGCGCCGGCCGACCGGACCATCTGACCGCCCTTGCCGGGCTTGAGCTCGACGTTGTGAACCAGCGTGCCGAGCGGGATGTTGCCCATCGGCATCGCGTTGCCGACCCTCACGTCGACCTTCTCACCGGCCACCACCCGGTCGCCGACGTTGATTCCGCTCGGCGCCAGGATGTACCGCTTGTCGCCGTCGGCGTAGTGCAGCAGCGCGATGAACGACGACCGGTTCGGGTCGTACTCGATGCTCGCCACCGTGGCCGGCACGTCGAACTTGTCGCGCTTGAAGTCGATGACGCGGTAGCGGCGCTTGTGGCCGCCGCCACGGTGACGGACCGTGATGTGGCCGTCCGAGTTGCGACCCGACGAGCGCTTCTTGCCCTCGGTGAGCTTCTTCTCGGGCTTGGACTTGGTCACCTCCTCGAAGCCGAGGTTGGTGACGAAGCGCCGGCCCGGCGACGTCGGTTTGTGGTTCTTGATCGACATACCTGACTCCTCACACGCCCTCGAAGAACTCGAGGTTCTTCGAGCCCGGCGCGAGCTTGACGTACGCCTTGCGGACCGCCGGTCGGTGCGACGCGACGCGGCCGTAGCGCTTGATCGGTTTGCCCGTGCGGTTGACGATGCGGACCGACGCCACCTGGACGTCGAACAGCTCCTCGACCGCATTGCGAACCTGGATCTTGTTCGCCCGCCGATCGACCTCGAAGCAGACCGTGTTCTCGCGCTCCTGCATGAGCGTCGTCTTCTCGGTCAACAGCGGACGCCGGATGATCTCTCGCGGCTTCATGACAGCACCTCCGCCAGCGACTTGACCGCACCCTCGGAGGCGACGATCCACCGGTGGTTGAGCACCTCGTAGGCGTTGACCGAACCGGCGTCGAGCATCGTGATCTCGGGACGGTTGCGGCTCGCCAGGTGGAGGTTGAGGTTCTCCAGCCCGTCGACCAGCAGCACCTTCTCGCCGGTCATGCCGAGACCGTCGAGCCGCTGCATGAAAGCCTTGGTCTTGGGCTCGTCGAGCTGCAGGCTGTCGAGCACCACCAGCCGGCCCTCGGCCAACCGCTGCGACAGCACGCCGCGCAGCGCCGCTCGACGGGCCTTCTTGTTGACCTTCTGGGCGTACGACCGCGGCGTGGGACCGTGCACCGTGCCGCCCGAGCGCCACAGCGGCGACTGGCGGGATCCGGCCCGGGCGCGTCCGGTGTGCTTCTGCTTCCAGGGCTTGGACCGGGTGCCCGTGACCTGGCTGCGGTCCTTGGCGGCGTGCGTGCCGCGGCGACGGCTGGCCAGGTACGCGCGCACCACCTCCCAGACCAGATGGCCGTTGGCTTCGTGCGCGAACACCTCGTCCGGGAGCTCGACCGAGCCGACGACCTCGTTGTCCCAGTTCTTGACGTCGATCTTCATGGTTGATCTCCCGTCTTCACACCTTGACGATGCGGATGTAGCTGTTGCGGGCGCCGGGGACGCCGCCCTTGAGAAACAGCAGGTTGCGGTCCGCATCGACCTTGACCACGGTGACGTTCTTGACCGTCACCCGGCTGTTGCCGGTCTGGCCCGGCATGCCCTGCCCGGGGAACACCCGGGATGGCCAGGCCGAACGGCCGATCGAGCCCGGCGCACGGTGGAACATCGAGCCGTGGGTGGCCCGCCCGCCGCCGAAGCCGTGCCGCTTGATCACACCCTGGAAGCCGCGGCCCTTCGATCGACCGATGACGTGGACCCTGTCGTCCGCGTCGAAGATATCCGCGAGCACCGAGTCGCCGGGCTTGGCCTCGTCGTCGGCGTCGACCGGCACCTCGCCGAGATGGCGGGTCGGCGGGACACCGGCGGCCGCGAAGTGGCCCTGGATCGGCTTCGGCGCGTTGCGCCGCGGGGTCGACTCCACGAGACCGAGCTGCACCGCCTCGTAGCCGTCGCGGTCGACGGACTTGCGCTGGACAACGACGCACGGCCCCGCCTCGACGATCGTGACCGGAACCACTCGCCCGTCGTCGTCGAAGATCTGGGTCATGCCCACTTTCTTGCCGAGAATGCCGCGTACCATGTCCACCTCACCGTGCGCCGTAGGCCTTGATCTGGACATCGACACCGGCCGGCAGCTCGAGCTTCATCAGAGCGTCGATGGTCTGCTGGGTCGGCTCGAGGATGTCCAGAAGCCGTTTGTGCGTGCGAATCTCGAACTGCTCCCGGGACTTCTTATCGACGTGCGGCGAGCGCAGCACGGTGAACCGCTGGATATGGGTCGGCAGCGGAATCGGCCCGAAGATCCGGGCGCCGGTGCGCTGTGCGGTGTCGACGATCTCCGTCGCCGACTGGTCGAGCAGCCGATAATCGAAGGCCTTGAGCCGAATGCGGATCTTTTCGCTGGCCATGTCTACTCCAAGATCTCGGTGATGGACCCGGCGCCGACGGTCCGGCCGCCCTCACGAATCGCGAACCGCAGCCCGCGCTCCATCGCGATGGGCGTGATCAGCTCCACCTCGATGTTCGT
>JASFPU010000090.1:0-8956 GCA_050115855.1 Holophagae bacterium | reverse complement strand
GCCAGCGGTTTGTGTGGGCCTCCATCGGCTCGCCGAGCGCTGATCAACGACCGCCAGGCGGTTCGTGGCCCGGTGCTACAATCGCCGTCGTGATTGAGGAATCGGCATGACGAGGCAGCTCGGCGTGGTGTCACGAACGCTGCTGCTTGCGGTCGTGTTCATCGGGGGAGCCCTGGTCGGCGCGACCTTGATGGTCCTGTGGACGGACGACGAACCGGCGGTGGCAGGTGGCGCCGACGCAGACCGACCCGAGAACCTGCGACAGCTCGACCAGCTGGCGAGTCTGCCGTACCTTTCCGGTGTCGCCCCGGCCCGTGAAGGACAGCGGGGCGTCGTCGAGCACGACGTCGACCGGAGCTGGCCCGGCCTCAACTTCTTCAATTGCTCCAACCGCGCTGCCGCGTACCTGATCGACATGGACGGTCACAAGGTGTTCGAGTGGAGCGCGCCGAGCCGGTCGGGCGCCTGGAAGCACGCCGAACTGCTGCCGTCAGGTGACGTGCTTGCCCTGATCGGCGACCAGCGCCTGATTCGGGTGACCCCGCACGGTGACGTCCTCTGGGACTACGAGGCAGGGGTGCACCACGACCTCTGGGTGACCGGGGCGGGCGAGGTCTACTTGCTCGCGCGGTCGGTGGTCCGATCCGATCGGATCCACCCGTCGGTCCCGGTCTTCGCCGACGAGATCCACGTCCTCGACGTCGACGACGGGTCAGCGATCGGCGTGATCTCGATCCTCGATGCTGTGCTGCGCTCGCCGTACGCGTTCCTGCTGCCGTCGTCGCAGGATCTCCAGCCGTCCGAAACCGAGTCCGGGCTCGTGCTCGACGTGCTCCACGCCAACCACGTCGAGGTATTCGACGGCTCTCTCGAGTCGCTGTCGCCGTTGTACCGGGCGGGCAACATCCTGGTGTCCATGCGGACCATCAGCGCCATCGGCATCATGGACCCAACGGTCGGTCGGTTCATCTGGATGTGGGGCCCGACGAACATCGCGCGGCAGCACCACCCGACGCTGCTCGACACCGGCCACATTCTGCTGTTCGACAACGGCCAGTCGGCGTCTCAGGTGATCGAACTCGATCCGCTGCGCTATCGGGTGGTGTGGCGGTACGCGCCGGTGTCCGGCTTCTACTCCGAGATGCGAGGTTCGGTTCAGCGGCTCCCGAACGGCAACACGTTGATCACCGAGTCGGACCCCGGTGTGGTGCTCGAGGTCACGCCCGAGGGGGACACAGTCTGGCGCTACCTCAACCCCTTGACCACGGCGAAGGGCCTGCGCGAGCCGATCTGGCGGATGACCCGCTACGCCGCGGAAGATCTCGGTTTCCTTGACGAACTCCCCGAGTAGACGCACCCCCGGCGACGGGGGCGCTCGGTGTTGACTGCGAAGCTCGGATGATTGACGGCTCTACGAGCATCCGGTGGTCGCACCGCACGACTCGCACTTGAGGCAGGTTCCATTGCGGACCAGGGTGAGCGAGCCACACTCGGGGCACGGGTCGCCCTCGTAGCCCATCCAGCGCGCCTGTTGGACGGCGCTCGAGCTGTGGCCGGCCGTCGCCGCCGAGCGGCCGGCCGCCGTGGACGTCGAGGAACCGTTGCCGGCACCGAGGCTGGCCTGGGTCTGTCCGACTGCGATCGGTCGGACGTTCGCCTCGTCCGATGTCTCCCGCTTCTTCTTGTGCTGGTCTTTTCCCTGGCCGACCGCGTCGTGTCGAATGTCCTCGCTGGACACCTGGGCGAGATCGTCGCGGCCGAGATAGGTGATCGCCAGCTCGCGGAAGACGTAGTCGATGACCGAGGTCGCCATCTTGATCCGGTCGTGACCGCCGACGATACCGGACGGCTCGAAACGGGTGAAGACGAAGGCGTCGACGAACTCCTCGAGCGGCACACCGTACTGCAGTCCGAGCGACACCGCAATCGCGAAGCAGTTCATCAGCGACCGGAAGGCCGCCCCCTCGCGGTGCATGTCGAGGAAGATCTCACCGACCGAGCCGTCCTCGTACTCGCCGGTTCGGATGTAGACCTTGTGGCCCCCGACAGCGGCCTTCTGGGTGAAACCCGACCGCCGCTGGGGCAGGCGCCGCCGGCGGGCCTGGTAGCGGATGACCACGCGCTCGGCAATCGTCTCGGCGACCTGCTGAACGTCACCGTCGGCGACCGCGTCGGCCATCGCCTCCTCGTCCTCGGTGGCGAGCGCGATCGACAACGGCTGGCTGAGCTTGGAGCCGTCCCGGTAGAGCGCGACCGCCTTGAGCATCTTGTGCCAGGCCAGCGAGTAGGCACGCTTGATGTCGTCGAGCGCGGCGTCGGCCGGCATGTTGATGGTCTTCGAGATCGCGCCGGAGATGAACGGCTGGGCCGCAGCCATCATGAGGATGTGGCCGTCGGAGGCGATCGACCGAGTTCCCCGCCTGCCGCACCGGTTGGCGCAGTCGAAGACTGCCAAATGATCTTCTTGGAGATGCGGCGCTCCCTCGACGGTCATCGTGCCGCAGGCATAGGTGTTGGCGGTGTCGATCTCGTCCTGTGAGAAGCCGAGCCGGTCGAGGATGTCGATCCGCCAGTTGGCCAGCTCCTCTTCCGACAGCCCGAGCTGGATCAGGAAATCGGTGCCGATCACGTGTGGCGCGAAGGCGCTCTGGATGTCGAACGACGACGGCAGGGCCTTCTCGATCCGGGTGATGGCGTCGTCGTCAAAGCCGCGGCCCCGGAGGGCCTGGTGGTTGATGGTCGGACAGCCGTCCAGGGTGCCGCGTCCGACCGCGTAGGCGACGATCTCGTCGATCTCGTCCGGCTGGTAGCCGAGCGAGGTCAACGCGGCCGGAATCCCCTGGTTGATGATCTTGAAGAAGCCGCCGCCGGCGAGCTTCTTGAACTTGACCAGGGCGAAATCGGGTTCGATCCCGGTCGTGTCGCAGTCCATCACCAGACCGATCGTTCCGGTCGGGGCGATGACGCTGGCCTGGGCGTTGCGGTAGCCGTGCGCGGTGCCGAGCTCGACAGCGCGATCCCAGGCGTCCCTGGCGGCCGCCAGAAGATCCGGCGGTGTCAGCTCGGCATCGAGACCCATGGGGGTCACGTTCAGACCGTCGTACATTTCGGCCGGAGCGTCGTAGGCGGCGCGGCGGTGGTTGGCGACGACGCGCAGCATCGCCTCCCGGTTGTCGGCGAAGCCCGGAAACGGGCCGAGCTCGGCGGCCATTTCGGCCGAGGTGGCGTACGCATCGCCGGTCATGATTGCCGTGATCGCACCGCAGATGGCCCGACCCCGGTCGGAGTCGTAGGGGATGCCGAGGCGCATGAGCAGCGAGCCGATGTTGGCGTAGCCCAGGCCGAGCGTTCGATAGCGGTAGCTGAGCTCGGCGATCCGACGGCTCGGAAACGATGCCATCAGCACCGAGATCTCCAGCACCATGGTCCAGATCCGCACCGCGTGCCGGAAGTCGTCGATCGCGAAACCGCCGTCGTCCTGAAGGAACTTCACGAGGTTGATCGATGCCAGGTTGCAGGCGGTATCGTCGAGAAACATGTACTCGGAGCACGGGTTCGACGCGTTGATCCGACCCGAGTTCGGGCACGTGTGCCACTCGTTGATGGTGTCGTCATACTGGAGACCCGGATCGGCGCACTCCCAGGCGGCCAGCGCGATGTCGTCCCACAGTTTGGCTGCCGGGAGCGTTTTCGCAACCTCGCCGTCGGTGCGCCGGATCAGCGTCCAGTCACCGTTCGACTCGAGCCTCTCGAAGAAGGCGTTGGGCACGCGCACGCTGTTGTTGGCGTTCTGACCTGACACGGTGAAGTAGGCGTTCGAGTCCCAGTCTGTGTCGTACTCCTCGACGTAGTAGTCCCGGACGCCCTGAGCGGCCAGCTGGAGCACGCGCTGGATCGACCCGTCGGGGACGCCGCGACGCCGGGCGGTCCGGATCCTGCGCGCCAACCGGTGGTTGCTCTTGGGGTCGATGTCGGCGCTCCCGTCGTCCGCGAAACAGGCGTCCATGACGGCCGACAGGTGGCGGCGGTTGATCCGGGAACCGGCGACCAGCGCGGCGACCTTGCGCTCCTCGATCGCCTTCCAGGACACGAACTCCTCGATATCGGGATGGTCGAGATCGAGGCAGACCATCTTCGCAGCGCGGCGAGTCGTGCCGCCGGACTTGATCGCGCCGGCGGCCCGATCGCCGATCTTGAGAAACGACATGAGACCGGACGACCGGCCGCCACCCGACAGCGGCTCGCCCTCGCCACGCAGGCGGGAGAAGTTGCTGCCGGTGCCGGAGCCGTACTTGAACAGTCGGGCCTCGCGGGTCCACAGATCCATGATGCCGCCGTCATTCACCAGATCGTCGGCGACGGATTGAATGAAGCAGGCGTGGGGCTGGGGGTGCTCGTAGGCGCTCGTCGAGCGTTCGAGCTCGCCGGTCGCCGGGTTGCAGAACCAGTGGCCTTGGGCGGGACCGGAAATGTCGTACGCCCAGTGGAGCCCGGTGTTGAACCACTGCGGCGAGTTCGGCGCCGCCATCTGGGCGGCGAGCATGAAACAGAGCTCGTCGTGAAACGCCTGTGCGTCATCGTCCGTGTCGAAGTAACCGTGCTCCCGGCCCCAATGGGTCCAGCACCCGGCGAGGCGGTCGAAGACTTGGCGCGCGTCTCGTTCGGGTCCGGTGACCGGTCGACCGTCGGCGTCGAGCACGGGGTGGCCGTCGGCGTCTCGCTGCGGCACACCGGCCTTGCGGAAGTACTTCTGGACGAGAACATCGACCGCCACCTGGGACCAACTGTCGGGGACGAGCACGCCCTGCATCGCAAAAACGAGACTACCGTCAGTGTTTCTGATCTCGGTGTCTCGTTCGACGAACCGGATGTCGGCGTACGGATCATCCCCCGCGGTGGTGAATCGACGCTCTACCCTCATTTGACCCCCTCAACCTCCCTCGAAAAATGACGGTTCCCGGCCACAAAATCCCCCCGAAATACACCATCAACGTCCCGCTCATCGGGGGTGATTTTTGCTGACTCGAACCACTATATATTGGGCTCGCCGCGCTTGTCAACAACAAGATGTTGGGGTTTTACGTTTTTCTAAGTGCTTGAAAAACCGGTCCTTCCGGAGCCGTTCAGAGATCATCCGCGACTCTCGGATCAATATCTCAGGAATCGCACGAGATCGGAGAAAAGAAACGCGAACGTGTGCAAATGTTGGGCGGCACGCCGAACGGTGCCGGACCCGTCAGCGTCCACGGCGCCGCGACCGAGACGAGATCAGTACCGGTCGCGAATCCGGGGGATGAGATAGTCAGAAAAAGCACGTTCTAAATCATGTTTAGGATCGAGTCCCCAATCCCGGCGCGCCGCCGAGTCGTCGACGTTGGCCGGCCAGCTGTCAACAATCGCCTGACGCTTGAGATCGGGTTGGAAGTCGATCTCGGCGTCCGGGAAACCCGCGGTCACCAGATCGGCGATCTCAGCTGCCGATGGGTTGAACGACGCGATGTTGTAGACCGATTGGGTCAGCCGGTCGCGATCGGCGCCGGCGAGGCGGAGCATCGCCTCGACTGCGTCGGGCATAGTCATGAACGGGATCCGGGTGTCGGGGCGGACGAAGCAGGAGTACGGTCGGCCCTGGGCCGCGGCGTGGATCATCTCAGGGGCGTAATCCGACGTGCCGCCGGACGGGACGGTGACCGCTGAGATCAGGCCAGGGAAACGGATCGCCCGGAAGTCGACCTTGCCGGACAGGGTTTCTGCGGCGAGCTGCTTGTAGGTGTCGGCGAAGTACCGGCCGAGGTGCTCGCAGTACAGCTTGTTGCATCCGTACATGGTCGTCGGTTGATTCCACTCGTGCTCGCGGATGCGGTCGGCTCGAGCCTTGGTCTCGAGATCAGGCAGACCATAAGCGGCGATCGAGCTCGGGTAGAGGAAGACCACGGGGTGGCCGTGGGACTCGCCCTGGGATTGAGCGAAGTCGAGCAGCTTGAGGGTGCCTTCGACGTTGACCTGGTGCGCAGCCAGCGGTGTGAACTCGGCCCGGCTCGACAGTAGCGCCGCGAGATGGTAGACGGTGCGCACCTCGAACTCGGCCAGAATGCGCTCGAGCAGGTGGATCTCGAGAATCGAGCCCAGGTACTCGCGGTCGACCAGGGCTCTGTGCTCCGGCGGCAGCGGCTGGAGATCGATGGTGACGATCGAGCTGTCGCCGGCGGCGGCCAGACCCTCGATCAGGCCGTGACCGATCTCGCCGCTGGCCCCGGTGATGAGAGTGACGGTCTTGCGCATGAAGATCTCCTGTCCGAGCGTCGTCTCGCCCCGGGATTGTACGTGGAACACCGGGGAATTTCACCGCGAGATCGCCGCTGTCGTCGGGAACGGGATCGGGAACGGGATCGGGATCGGACACGGACACGGACACGGATGCGCAGGTCCAACGCTCGCGCTGCCGGTGGCGTCCAATCAATGGGCGGGAACCGTTCTGTTCGGGTTTACGTAAAGATGATCGAAGGAGGTCCCCGACGATGGCCAAGCTGTTGAGAATCTTGATGGTGCTGATCGTGATCGGGGCCGCGTGCGGTGCGATCTACGCCTTTGTCGGCTCACGCGGCGGCAACGAGAGCGGCTTCACGACGGTCGAAGCCGAGCTCGGAGACATCACCGAAAAGGCCCTCGCTGTGGGACAGATCGAGCCGCGCGAGCGGTTCCAGGTCAAGTCGAAGATCTCGGGCATCGTCGCGCGCTGCTTTGTCGAGGTCGGTGACACGGTCCGATCCGGCGATCCCTTGTTCGAGATCGCGCCGGACCCGACGCCGCAGGAGCTGCTCAATGTCGACCACCGGGTGCGCTCGGCGGAGGCGAGCTTCGGCAAGGCGAAGGCCGACTACGAGCGGGGGAAGGAGCTGCACGCCGACGGGTTGCTCTCCAGGGGCGACCTCGACGCGCTGCAGGAAGCCTTCGAGCTCGCCCAGGTCTCGGTCGAGCAGGCGCGGGATAACCGCGAACTGACCCGACGGGGCATCGTGTCCGGCGGCGTGACCGAGGTCGAGCGGGTGATCCGGGCAACCGCGAGCGGAACCGTGCTGAGCCGCGCGGTGGACGTCGGCGAGCCGGTGGTTCCGCTGACGTCCTACCAGCCGGGCACCGAGCTCGCCACGGTCGCCGACATGCGCGATCTGATCTTCAAGGGGACGGTGGACGAGATCGACGTCGGCAAGATCGCCGTCGGCATGCCGTCGCGGATCAAGGTCGGCGCCCTTCCCGACGAGGTCGTGACCGGACACCTGTCGCGCATCGCGCCGCAGGCCCAGCGCGCCGAGGGCGCGACGCTGTTCGACGTCGAGATCGAGCTCGATCCAGGTCAGCAGGTGACGCTGCGCGCCGGCTACTCGGCGAACGCCGACGTCGTGATCCGCGAGAAGACCGGGATCGTGATCATCCCCGAGCGGCTGGTGGTCTTCTCTGACGACGGCGGCGAGACCTTCGTCGAGATCCCGGGCACCGGTCCCGAAGCGGAGCCGGAGAAGGTCGCCGTTGAGCTCGGGCTGTCCGACGGCCTCAACGTCGAGGTGGTCAACGGGCTCGCGGCCGGCGACCGGGTCGTGCAGAGACCGCCGAAAGAGATCAGTTAGTCAATTATGAATGATGAATTCCGGATTATGAATGAAAAGCAGCCACTCGTTTTCTTGAAATCAGCCATGGATGGGCTGTGTGCGAATTCAAAGTCAAGAACTGAGAATTCAGAATTCGACCAGGAGGGACGGTGACGTCGTTCGGCTCGTTCATCCGGCAGCTGTTGCGCGACATCTGGTCGCAGAAGCTGCGGACGTTTCTCACCGTGTTCGGCATCATCTGGGGCACGGTCGCGGTGGCTCTGCTGTTGGCGGTGGGTGAGGGCGTCCACCAGCGGCAGACCAGGAGCTTCGCCGGGCTCGGCGACCGCATCGTGATCGCCTGGCCGTCGCGGACCTCGCTGCCGTTCGAGGGGTTGGGTAAGGGGCGGCGGATCCGGATGGACGAGTCCGACATCGAGTTCCTCGACAGACGGGTCGAAGGGCTCGCCGGGATCTCGAGCGAGTACAGCCAGAATCTGCGCGCGCGATTCGGCGACCGAACCCGGCTGGTGGACGTCTCCGGGGTGTCGCCGATCTTCGGCGAGATGCGCAACATGATTCCCCAGGAGGGCGGCCGATTCATCAACCCAACCGACATGGAGGAGCGGCGGCGGGTGGTCTTCGTCGGGAACGAGCTCGCCGAGGACCTGTTCGGCGACCTCGACCCGGTCGGCCGGGAGGTGATGCTGAACGGGTCGCCGTTCCTGGTCATCGGAGTGCTCAAGGCCAAGGAGCAGGACTCGTCCTACTCGGGCCGCGACCACTCGAAGATGATCATCCCGTCGACCACGTTCATGGCTCTCACCGGGCAGCGGTACCTCAATCTGTTCATCTACAAGGCGGCGACACCCGACCGGAACAAGGCGCTCACCGACCGGGTCTACGCCGCGCTCGGCGAGCGCAAGCGTTTCGATCCCGCCGACCGTCAGGCGCTGATGATCTGGGACACCACCGACATGTTCGTCTGGTTCGACACCTTCATGCTGGCGTTCAAGATCTTCATGGGTTTCATGGGGATCCTCACCCTGACGGTCGGTGGCATCGGCGTGTCGAACATCATGAACGTCGTGGTCGAGGAGCGCACCCGGGAGATCGGAGTCAAGATGGCTCTCGGTGCGCGCGGCCGCACCGTGCTCGGCCAGTTTCTGCTCGAGACCTTGGTCCTCACCGCGATCGGGGGCCTGATCGGGCTCGCACTGACCTGGGTGTTCTGCGCGGCGGTGGCGGGCTCGCCGGCGGAGGACGCCATCGGCACTCCGGTGCTGTCACCCCAGATCGCACTGCTCACCGCCGGTGTGCTCGGTCTGGTCGGCTTCCTTGCCGGGTACTTCCCGGCCCGCGACGCCTCC